>CAZOWC010000082.1:0-5259 GCA_964583375.1 uncultured Flavobacteriaceae bacterium | reverse complement strand
TTTACGAGGTTTTAGGATTACAAACACCTGAAAAAAGTGAAAAGAATTCAGACGTAAGTCAGCTGGAAGAGACGCTAGAACTACTGATTAAACTTAGAGATAAAGCCAGAGCAAATAAGGACTTTGAAACTTCTGATTTAATTCGTAACCGTCTTCAAAAAATTAAAATTCAAATTAACGATACAGCCGAGGGATCTACCTTTAAGATTAACTAATAATTTATCTCTTGAAAAAAATAGTGATCTACCCTTTAGTGCTTTTAATAAAGGGGTATCAGTTACTGATTTCTCCTTTACTCCCACCAAGCTGCAGATACCAGCCAACCTGCTCTCAATATGCAAAAGAAGCTTTGAATAAATACGGCCTTTTTAAAGGAGGCTGGCTTGCGGTAAAAAGAATTTCAAAGTGCCACCCCTGGGGAGGTTCTGGATACGATCCTATTCCTTAAAGATTAATTTCGTTTTGATTTGTTTTTAGTTACATTTACTGCGTATTTAATGAATCGTATGTTTCTAGCAAAAATAGACTGGGCTCCCAGTGAAACCCTTTTTAAAATAGGCTCTTTTGGAGTTCACTATTACAGTTTGATGTTTGTAATTGCGTTTGGACTTGGATATTTTTTAATGAAAAAAATATTTGAAAAGGAAAATATTCCAATCGATTATCTCGAATCCTTATTTGTCTATATGGTGGTTTCAATCCTACTTGGCGCTCGCTTAGGGGACGTCTTTTTTTACAGTTGGGATTACTACCAGGACCATCTGGTTGAAATTCTTTTACCAATTAGAGAAACTCCTAATGGCTATACGTTTACCGGCTTTAGAGGCCTCGCTAGTCACGGTGCAGTGATTGGCTCTTTAATAGGGCTTTATTTATACAAACGTAAATTTAAGGAACGACCACTTCTTTGGGTGTTAGATCGAGTTACTATACCCGTTGCACTTGGTGCAAGCTTTGTTCGTGTAGGGAACTTTTTTAATTCGGAAATTGTTGGAAAATACACAGGAACTAACTTTGGTGTAGTCTTTTTAAACAATCGAGAAACTTTACCTAGGCATCCTGCCCAGCTTTACGAGGCAGTTTGTTATCTTATTTTGTTTTTTATTCTAAGAGCTGCATACAATTCTCCTAGAAAAGACAAACAAGGGTATATGATAGGCCTTTTTTTTGCAGGTATGTTCAGCATCAGATTTTTAATTGAATTTATCAAAGAAAGTCAAGGCGGCTTTGAAGAGCTTATGCCCTTCTTCTCAACTGGGCAGTGGCTTAGTATTCCTCTTGTGATTTTAGGTTTGTTTCTGATCCTAAGAAAAAATAAAGTTGCATCCCCATGACCCCCCCAGTCTCGGATACTTTCGCTAGTTCTGATTGGTTTATTTTTCAACCAGTGTCAACAGTCACTTCCAAGCAAGTCCGCGAACAAAAGGTTTTATTAAAAAATAAGGAAATTTAGCTATACTAAATGATGAGAATAAAACACTAGCTGAGTTTAAAATCGAAATTGCAGACAGGCCCTTACGAAAGACAAACTGGACCGATGTACCGCGATAGTCTAAAAGAACAACATGGAATGCTTTTTGTTTTTGAAAATAGCGAACTGAGGGGATTTTACACGAAAAATACTTTAATTCCTTTGGACCTTATCTTTATTGATGAAGATTATGAGGTTGTTCATGTTTACAGCAAGACCAAACCATATGACAATGCTTCGATCTCCTCTCAGCTTCCTGCTAAATACGTTTTTGAAATCAATGGTGTATTAAGTGAACAAATTGGAATTCAAAAAGGGATGAAAATTAAATACAATAATCGATGAATCAAAAAACCATGGAAAAACTCCGCTATCCGATAGGAAATTTTGACTGGGAAGCACCGCGTACAGTTGAAGTTTTAAACGAAGCTATAGTAAAAATTAAAAACTTCCCAGCAGAACTTAATGAACTTGTTATACCCCTTGCAACCCCTGTTTTATTAAACCGATATCGCCCAGAGGGATGGACCATCGCTCAAGTAGTCCATCATTTGGCAGATAGCCACATGCACTCCTATCTTCGCTTTAAACACGCCCTTTTGGAAGACAAACCAGCAATTAAGGATTATGAAGAGGTCAGGTGGGCTGATTTACCAGACGCCTCAAATCATGAAATTGATTACAGCCTCAAATTGATTACGGCTTTACACTATCGCTGGGTACTTTTTTTAAAAAATCTTAGTCCTGATGATTTCAAACGTTCTTATTTACATCCTGAACGGAACAAGGAATATCCTTTAGATGCTACATTGATGATATACGCCTGGCATGGCGAACATCATTTGGGACACATTAAAAATGCCATCAAGAATGGTTATTAAATAAAAAGCTGCTATTTTTTTTCTTCTAGCAGTGTATCCTTTTTTTGCGTGTCATACATTACTGGGGTTGCAATAAATACAGAAGAATAAGTCCCTACGATGACCCCTACTATTAGTGCAAACATAAATCCTCGTATTGATTCACCACCAAAGATAAAGATGGCTAATAAAACAATAAGAGTGGTTAAAGAAGTATTTAAAGTTCTGCTTAAGGTACTATTTAACGCAGCATTTACAGTACTGTTAAACTCCCATTTGGTATGCTCATTCAAATATTCACGGATGCGGTCAAATACAACTACAGTATCATTTAATGAATAACCAATTACAGTAAGTATAGCAGCTATAAAGGCCTGGTTGATTTCCATGCTAAAAGGCATAAACGTATAGGTGATGGAAAAGATTCCCAACACAATCAATACATCGTGGAAAACAGCTGCAACTGCACCTAATGAAAACTGCCACTTTTGGAAACGTAACAATATATAGAGGAAAACTACGATCAATGAGCCGATGACTGCTAAAAATGAATTCTTTTTAATATCATCAGCTATGGTGGGCCCAACCTTAATGGAAGACATAATCCCAATCGTCTTTTCAGAGCTTCCTTTAACAAAACTCACGTAAGTAGTTCCATCTGGCAGATAAGGCTGTAAAGAGGTAAAGAGCTTGTCGTGGATTTCTTCGTCTACGGCCACACCTTCAACATCAACCTTATATTTAGTGGTTATCTTAAGCTGATTTTCTTCGCCAAAAGTTTTGACTTCAGCACTTCCAAATTCGTTATTCAATACACTGCTGATTTCCGTAGGATTTACAGCATTCTCAAAGCGTACTGTGTAGGAGCGTCCACCAACAAAGTCTACTCCTTGGTTTAATCCTTGGAAAGTCAAGGATGCCAGACTGATCAAAATCAATACGGAGGAAACGATATAGGCAATTTTACGACGCTGTAAGAACGAAATACTGATCTCAGAGAGCAAGCCCTTAGTTGCCTTGGTAGAGAAGGAAACAGACTTTCCTTTTTCATTACGCGAATCCACAAAAATTCTAGTAATGAAAATCGCAGTAAAGAGTGAAGTACCGATACCGATTAGAAGGGTGGTTGCAAAACCTTTAATTGGCCCTGTTCCAAAAATAAATAGTATGAGAGCAGTTAGTCCTGTAGTAATATTGGCATCAAGAATTGAAGATAGGGCATTATTGAATCCATCTGCTATGGCTTTTCGAATGCCTTTTCCTTTTCTTAACTCTTCCCGTACGCGTTCAAAAATAAGTACGTTAGCATCAACCGAAATACCGATAGTAAGAACAATACCTGCAATACCAGGAAGCGTAAGTACAGCTCCTAGACCTGCCAAAATCCCAAAGATTAGTAGGATATTGAGTAATAATGCGATATCTGCGAAGACTCCTGAGCTCCCGTAATAAAATACCATCCAAAGCAGTACAAAAATCAAAGCAATAACAAAGGAATAAATTCCAGATTCAATTGCTTCTTGACCAAGAGATGGACCTACGATTTCTGACTGAATGATTTCTGCGGAGGCAGGTAATTTACCCGCACGTAATACATTTGCTAAATCAATGGCTTCATTTAAAGAAAAGTCACCTGTAATCTCTGAACGCCCTCCTGCTATAGCTCCGCTTGAAACACCAGGGGCAGAATACACGATATCATCTAAAACGATTGCAATATTACTAGCTTCTTTAAAGGCTTTTCCAGTCATGTTTTCCCATATGCGAGCACCTCTGGAATCCATTTGCATCGAGACAGCCGGATTACCCAATTGATCAAAAGTCTGAATCGCATCAACTACTACTCCTCCACTTAGAGGGGCTCTGTTCTCTCTATTTGATTTTAAGGCATATAATTCTATCACATCACTATCTGCATCAGGTTTGCCAATAGCAAACCGTACGTAACGATATTCAGCAGGTAACAAACGACGAACATCAGGTTGGTTTAAATAGCCTAAAATTTCGTCACCGTCTCGAGCGGCAAACTGAGCAAGAATTGGCCCACCTTGATATCCCTGACCTACAATTTTATCTAAAATCAAATTTGATGTAGATGGTGCTATCGAATCTGTAGATGCTACATCGGCTAAGAGTTCATCGATTTCTGACGCAGTGTCTTTTTCCTCTAGCTCTTCAGTAGTTGTTTGCTCTTTTTGGCTGCTTACCAGTTGATTTGCCTCAATTAAAAAACCGATAAGTTCATCGTTTTTAAATGTTTCCCAAAATTCAAGCTGAGCGGTACTTTGAAGAAGGTTTTTTACACGATCTACGTCTTTTGCTCCTGGGAGTTCGACTAATATCCGACCAGAAGTTCCTAGACGTTGAATATTGGGCTGCGTTACTCCAAATTTATCAATACGTTTTCTAAGTACCTCAAATGCTGATACTATAGATTCGTCAATTTTTCTTCTTATGACAGCCTGAGTTTCAGCATCAGACATTTCAAAATTAATTTCATCACTTAAAGTTCGGTTACCAAAAATATCAGGAGAAGAAAGCTTTTCACCACTTTTTACTGCGTCAAAAGCCTCAAAGAAGGATTCCACATAGGGATCGTCTGACGACTTCTGAAGCGTATTAGCTTCATCCAAGGCTTTATTGAAAACTACATTTCTCGTATTCTCAGCCAGTCCTTTAAGGATGTCACGGATAGAAATTTGGAGAATCACATTGATTCCTCCTTTAAGGTCTAGTCCTTTGTTTAATTCTTTTGCTTTGGCGTCATTATAAGTTGTAAAGCCGAAAAGACTGTTGTTTCCAATAGAATCTAAGTAAGCTGCAGCTTTTTGGTCTCTAACCTCTAGGTAGTCTGGGACATCCTCAGAAGTCGTTTGGATAGCATAGTTTTCAGCTTCTATTTCAACGCCACTGCTGATGAAAGTGAAA
>CAZOWC010000081.1:0-5438 GCA_964583375.1 uncultured Flavobacteriaceae bacterium | reverse complement strand
TCTGGTAAAACCACATTTAGCGGTAAACTTGCTCTTCATCTTAAAAAGAAGCATGCAAAAAAACCCTTGTTAGTTGCCTGTGACGTCTACCGTCCAGCTGCTATTGATCAATTAGGTGTGGTAGCAGCGCAGGTAGGCGCAAAAATTTATGAAGATAGAGAAGAAAAAAATCCTGTTAAAATTGCCAAAGCAGCACTAAAAGTCGCTAAAAAAGACAAGCATGACCTAGTTATAATCGACACCGCAGGGCGTTTAGCTGTTGATGAAGTTTTGATGGATGAGATCAAAGCCATACATCAGGCGATCAAGCCTTCAGAGACGCTTTTTGTTGTTGACTCTATGACTGGTCAAGATGCAGTAAATACAGCCAAAGCATTTAATGATATTTTAAATTTTGATGGAGTTGTTCTTACCAAACTCGATGGAGATACTCGAGGGGGAGCAGCATTATCAATCAAATCTGTAGTTGACAAACCCATCAAGTTTATCGGTACTGGAGAAAAAATGGAAGCCCTTGATGTATTCTATCCAGATCGTATGGCAGATCGAATTTTGGGGATGGGTGACGTGGTAACTTTAGTAGAGCGAGCACAGGATCAATTTGATCAGGAGCAAGCCAGAAAAATTAACAAAAAGATTGCCAAAAATCAATTTGGTTTTGATGATTTTCTCTCTCAAATTCAGCAAGTCAAAAAAATGGGGAATATGAAAGACCTCATGGGTATGATCCCTGGAGTAGGAAAGATGGTTAAGGATGTTGACATTGATGACAATGCCTTTCAAGGTATTGAAGTCATTATCGGATCGATGACCCCTAAAGAACGCAGTCAACCAAAATTGTTAAATCAAAGTAGGAAAATGAGAATCGCTAAAGGTTCTGGTACCACAGTTCAAGATGTGAACCAACTCATCAAGCAGTTTGAACAAATGAGTAAGATGATGAAAATGATGCAAGGCGGGAAAGGTAAACACATCATGCAGACGCTACAAAACATGAAATAAGATGACTATACTAGACGGTAAAAAAACAGCCCAGGATTTAAAAGAAGAGATTAAAGTAGCAGTTTCTAAAATCAAAAAAAATGGAAAAAGACCCCCTCATTTAGCTGCAGTATTGGTTGGTGACGATGGTGCTAGTTTAACCTATGTAGGGAGTAAAGTCCGTTCGTGTGATTATGTCGGTTTTGATTCTACGCTAATTAAATTGGATGAAAGCACTACTGAAGAAACCCTTTTAAAAAAAATCGACGAATTAAATCAAGACGATCAGTTAGATGGTTACATTGTACAGCTGCCATTACCAAAACATATTGATGAGGAAAAGATCCTCTTAGCTATTGATCCAACAAAAGATGTGGATGGATTTCATCCTTCAAATTTTGGTCGAATGGCCTTAGAGATGGATGCCTTTATTCCGGCTACCCCCTTTGGTATTATAGAGCTTTTGGAGCGATACAATATTGAAACCTCTGGCAAGCATTGTGTAGTTGTAGGAAGAAGTCACATTGTAGGGCGTCCCATAAGTATTTTAATGAGTCAAAAAGGGCCTGCAGGGAATGCTACGGTAACCCTTGCACACAGTAGGACTCAAAACCTCACTGAACTTACAAAGAATGCAGATATTGTAGTAATGGCTCTTGGTATTCCAGAATATCTTACTGCTGAAATGGTTAAAGAAGGTGCCACCATTATCGATGTGGGGATTACACGAGTAGCAGATGGAAATCATCCGAAGGGCTATGTGATAAAAGGTGATGTAGCTTATGATGAAGTGGCTCAAAAAACATCAGCTATAACACCTGTTCCCGGTGGTATAGGTCCCATGACCATAGCCATGTTGTTGAAGAATACCCTATTTGCCTTTCAGAGAAAGGGCTAGGCTTGTTTTTCTATTGCCTGATAGATTCTCAAGATTAGTAATCCAAATAGCACACTTGACAATATGAGAATTACATTGGTCAAGCCTGTAGTTGCAAATGACAGGCGGATCAGTATGGTACATATCACAAAACCCGTATTTCGAATCAACTGACTGTAGCGTTCTGTATACTGGAAAGAAAGCAGAAGGATAAACACATCAGCCAAAATCAAAATGGTAAAAAATTCATTGTAAAATACTGCGTTGATGTCAGAAAATCCACCAGCATTTTTCCCATTGAAAAAGAGCTCAATAAACCAAGAAAAGGCACTGTAAATGGAGGTAAAAATAAGAACGGGAAGTAGTAAAACACTTACGGCTCTTTTAGAACTAACAAAACGCTTAAGGCGATCACTTAGTAATTTTTTTGGCAGTTTTTCCCTTCGTTGGTTAAACATATAAATTAAAAAATATAATATCAATACGCCGGTCAAATCATATATCAATTGTTTATTTGTAGCATATTCAAACCAATTTACATCCAGTTCAACCTTTGGAATATCTCCAAATATTCTTCTGATGATAATCAACGAAATAATTTCGAATTGTTTTGAAACAGCAGTTGAAAACGAACGTGGTAAATAAACAATTAAAAGATAAATTTCATAAACCAAGATGATGGAAAAGGGTGTGTAAATTGCAGATATTGGATCTTCTAGTAGTCTTGCTTCAAAGGGAGTATGAAATAGTTCAAACTTTTTAGAAAATATCAAGATCAAATGAATGACAAACCCTACAATTGATAACCACAGCGTAGCACGCTCTACTTTCTTTTGATTTTTATCTGAAAAAATCTGTTCAAAAATAGTATCAAAAAAACTCAGTTTAGAAGTCATAAGGTTTTAATTTGCGAAGATTTGATCTTCATTTTTAAAAGATTTAAACTCTAGGGCATTTCCAGCCGGATCGTAAAAGAACATAGTCATTTGTTCTCCAGGCAACCCTTCAAATCTGAGGTAAGGTTCTATAACAAATTCAACACTTTTGCTTTTTAAATGCTGAGCAAAATTTTCAAAAGTTTTCCAGTCGAGTAAAACTCCAAAATGAGGGATTGGAACTGATTTTCCATCTACTTCGTTATAATGTTTTGTTGGAACATGATTGGGATCAACGTGCAATACAAGTTGATGTCCAAAAAGATTTAAATCTATCCATTGGCTTTCGGATCTCCCAGTTTCGCAGCCTAATACATCGATATAAAAACGACTGCATATTTCTAGATCGCCTACAGGTATAGCAAGATGAAATGGACTTGGCATTGCTCTTTTTTTATAAAGGTACAATTTCTTGATAAATAGGATTTTAGAATGTGGTACCTTTGTAAAATGGAATCGAAACATGACTTGAAAGGAGTTGAAAAAGGCACCTTGCTCCCTTTAATGGAAGCGTTTTACACTTTGCAAGGGGAAGGATACCACAAAGGAAGTGCCGCTTATTTTATTCGCATCGGTGGTTGTGATGTTGGCTGTCATTGGTGTGATGTAAAGGAGAGCTGGGATGCTGAACGTCATCCGCCTACAGCAATTGACCAAATTGTTTCAGATGCCAAAAAATATTCAGATACCGTAGTGGTGACAGGAGGAGAGCCTTTAATGTGGGATATGGACCCTCTTTGTAAGTCACTTCACGAGTTGGAAATTGAAGTACATATAGAAACTTCAGGGTCTTTCACCTTAAGTGGGAAGTGGGATTGGTTTTGCTTGTCGCCAAAAAAAAATAAGTTGCCAATTGATCAGGCTTATGAATATGCTGATGAGTTGAAAATGATTATTTACAACAAAGAAGACTTTAAATTTGCGGAGCAAGAAGCGGAAAAGGTAGATGTAAAATGTAAATTATTTTTACAACCAGAATGGAGTAAAAGGGAAAAAGTCATGCCACTGATCGTTGATTATGTGCTTAAAAACCCAAAGTGGAAGGCCTCTTTGCAAACTCATAAATACCTGAATATTCCTTAAGGATAGATCAGATATTTTGTTCGTAACCTTTTAAATTTATTCAATTCTTCCAACCATGATTTACGAATCTCTGGTTCTGGAATACCTTTAATAAGCTGATTTTTCAAACTACTCACTCCACTAATTCGTTCAAATCCTTTTAAGAAAAAAGTATCCTTGTCAGGAAAATTGGAATACGCATCTAGAAGCCATTGAAGCTCTATTCTTTTGGGTTTTTCAATTTGTGTTAAATCTTTCCCATAGCAGAGTGCTCCCTTATGTTTAGGATTTTTTGAACCAAAATTGGGTTGAGGAGTAAAATTAAATTTATAATTGGTGTATGAAGGATGTCCATAAATTTGAAACTGTTGATTGGTTCCCCGTCCCACACTCACTAAAGTAGGTTCCAATAAACAGAGGCTTGGGTAAAGGGCAACAGCTTGGGCGTTTGGAAGGTTAGGAGAGGGTCGATTGGGAAGTGCATAAGGAGTGTCATGAGTGTAATCTTGAATGGGAATAATATCTAATTTGCATCGGATACTCCCTTTAAGCCAACCTTCACCATTGATCATTTTTGCGTATTCTCCTATGGTCATTCCATAAACTATTGGAACTGGATGCATGCCAACAAAACTTTGATATTTGAGATTCAATACTGGACCATCTATATAATGAGCATTTGGATTTGGCCGATCCAAAACAATAAGAGGAATTACTTGTTCGGCGCAGGCTTCCATAACATAATGTAAGGTGGAGAGGTAGGTAAAAAAGCGAACGCCCACATCTTGTAAATCAAATACCATAAGATCAATACCTTTTAATTGAGTAGCTGCAGGTTTACGGTTTTTCCCATAAAGTGAAAAGATGGGTAATTGAGTCTTATGATCTTTCTCGTCAAACACTTTTTCTCCTGCATCTGCTGTACCCCTAAAGCCGTGTTCCGGAGCAAAAACTCCAACAAGATTAACATTGTTTTCCAACAGCAAGTCCACAAGGTGTTTTTGCTTCCCAGGCTCTTTGATTACACTAGCTTGATTGGCGACTACACCAATTTTTTTTCCTCGTAGTTTGGGGATGTATGCCTCAGTATTTGCAGCGGCAGGTTGAACTTGTGCAGCGGAAGTCAGGAAGATCATACTTAGTACAAGCCAAAATAAAAATGTATTTTTGAGAAGGGTAAAATCTAAAAAGTGGTTCATTGAATTTAGCTTTATATATAGCGCAAAAAATGCGCCAACACAAACAGCATAAAAATACGGTTTCTTCACGGATAATCAATATTGCGACCATTGCAGTAGCTGTAGGAATTGCTGCAATTTTGATTGCAATGGCGTTTAGCAGAGGTCTGCAAAATGAAATCAGAAATAAAACCAGTGTATTTAATGGCCAAATATTAATTGCACCTTTTGAAAACAATGAGTCTCAGGTTTCCTTAACTTCTTTTAAAAACTCAAAAGAAGTCCAACAGCAAATACAGAAGCATAGCGAATTTAATCGAATGCATCCCGTTGCAATCAAAGCAGGAATGTTGAAAGCAAATGACGATTTTGAAGGAGTTTTATTAAAAGGAGTTGGAAGTGAAT
>CAZOWC010000080.1:0-5495 GCA_964583375.1 uncultured Flavobacteriaceae bacterium | reverse complement strand
ATAGCAAGCCCTCCAACAACAAAGGCTGGAAGCATTGCATTCATGCCAAGGGATGCGGTCTCAGGAACTGTCCATTTAATGACATAAAACATGGCTAAATACATCAGCCATATGAACAATGTATGACCAATAAATAATCCCTTGTTAGGCATATTTTTTAAACTCATCACACCTTCAGCCACTCCCCAAAAAAAGTTTTTAATCCTCATTAATAAGGGATTTTGACTTAAAGCAAAAAGATTTTTCAGTGCGATGTATCCAATAATTACAAAAGCAAGTCCAATCAAAATTTGGAGGGGGGATATTTTTTTTTTACTTAGAATAGACCAGATGATATCGAATTGAAGAAGAAGGGAGGTAAGTACAAAGCCGATTAGAATTAAGAGATCAACAAGTCGCTCAGCAACTATAGTCCCAAAGGTCTTTTCAAATGGGATTTTTTCGTAACTACTGAGCGTAGTAGCTCTCAGCAACTCACCTGAACGAGGGATTCCTAAATTGGCAATATAAGCTATCAGAACAGCTAAAGCAGAATTAATAAATCGCGGTTGATACCCAAGAGGTGAGAGTAAATACTTCCAACGGTATGCTCGTGAAAGGTGACTGAGGATGCCAAAAAAAACGGAAAGGATTACGAATCGGAGATCAGCTTTTTGTATGAAGGAGTAGATTAAATTTCGATCCTCTTTGGAGGTAGTATTGTAGCTAAGGTAAACAAAAAAGAGTCCAACTGCAAGCGGTAGAATAACCTTAAGAGATGATTTTATTTTTTTCAAACCCTATTGTAGTAAATTATTTTTTTCATTAGGAAACAGTAAGGTGGGTTTAAAGGACCTCGCTTCTATGACATCCATTTGAGCATAGCTGATTATGATGATTATATCACCCTTTTGAACTTTTCGTGCTGCGGGACCGTTAAGTGTTACTTCTCCAGAGCCTGACATTCCCTCTATAACGTAGGTTTCAAGGCGTTCTCCATTATTTATATTGACCACTTGAACTTTTTCCCCAATTACCAAATTCGCAGCTTCAATTAGCTGTCTGTCAAGGGTAATACTACCAATATAATTCAAGTCCGCATCTGTAACTGTGACCCGATGAATTTTTGATTTTAATACTTCAATTAGCATGGTGCAAAGGTATCACTTTCTAACTAATTCTATCGTATCAATTAATCTTGTTTCACCTGCATAAACAGCAACAAAAACCCGGTAATTTTTAAGAGAATCGAAATGGCTAATTGGGACTAAATCTGAAGGTGCAGCAATACTAAAATAGTCTACTTTAAAGTCCTTTATGGCTTCAACTTTTGACTTAAAATAGTGTTCCATTTCTCTCACACTCCAATCGGTTGCATATTTATTGAGGTATTCTAAGGTTTGGTAAATTATCACAGCTGCTGCTCTCTGTGCTTTAGTGAGCATTGTGTTTCTTGAACTTAAAGCAAGTCCATCATTTGCTCGTTGAAGTGTGCAGTTTACAATTTCAATATTTAAATCAAGTTTTTGATTGAGGGCTCTGATGACTTGCAGCTGTTGAAAGTCTTTTTCGCCAAAATACGCTTTAGTTGGTTGAATATTGACTAAAAGTGCTTCCACTATAGTTGCTACACCGTTGAAATGCCCGGGCCTGGAAGCACCTTCCATATGGGCTGTAAGGCTCCCAAAATCAAATTTTTTACTCTTTATGCCCTCAGGATATAAATCGTTGTGACTTGGCACATAAAGTATAAGCTGTTTTTCAAAAGGTTTGAGTAAGGCGATATCGTTTTCAATGTTTTTGGGATAGTTGTCTAAATCATCACTACGGTTAAATTGGGTAGGGTTGACGTAAATACTGACAACAACTTTTTTATTTTCATTAGCAGCACGCTTGATTAAAGAAAGGTGTCCTTGGTGAAGCGCACCCATAGTGGGGACCAAACCAAGTGATTTATTTTTTAATTTTAAGTTATTTTGAAGCTCCTCAGCACTATGAACAATTAACATTTAGCAATTGATTAACTCGGCTAAAGTAGTTAGTTTTTGAGTATGTAAGCATTAATTTTGTATTTTTGCGGAGCTTTTCTCACGGAAAAATTTTTTATGAAGGATAAAAGAGTATTGATTATTTCCTCAGAGGTGGTACCCTACCTTCCTCAGACTGAACAAGCAATAAACTCGTTTCAAATACCCAAGGCGATAAATGAGCACGGTGGGCAGACAAGAATCTTTATGCCTCGTTATGGCTTAATTAACGAAAGAAGGCATCAATTACACGAGGTTATTCGTTTATCAGGTATGAATCTGGTAATCAATGATATGGACATGCCTTTGATCATTAAAGTGGCATCCATTCCTAAAGAGCGAATGCAAGTTTACTTTATTGATAACGAGGAGTATTTTAAAAGAAGATCGTTACTTCACGACGAAAAAGGAAGTTGTCATAAAGATAATGATGAGAGAATGATTTTTTTCACAAAAGGCGTAGTTGAGACAGTAAAAAAATTAAATTGGGCACCAGATATCATTCATCTTCACGGTTGGTTTACAGCCCTGTTTCCATTATATCTCAAATCTTATTACGGAGATGAACCCTTATTTGCAGGAAGTAAAATTATAAGTTCAATTTATGAACCTGATTTTGAAGGAGTTTTCTCTAAGAATTTTGAAGAAAAAGTTTCTTTTGATAAAATTGACTCTGATCTTACTTCAGAGCTCCAAAAAGCTAGCTATGAAGTGTTAACCAAACTGTCAATTACTCATTCAGACGGTTTAATTATGGCTTCTGAAAATCTTCCAGAAGCAGTAGTTAAACAAATAGAGGAAAGTAAGAAGCTTGTTTTAAATTATGCAGAATCAAAAGATGAGGATGTATTTATTGAATTTTACTCTAAAAAGTTTTAATCACCCCCTAGCTCCACATGCGTAGTTCATTTAAACTTCTTGCAAGTCTTAGTCTAGTTTCTTTTATTTTTTCTTGTAATAAGGATTTTACACCAATGGGTGAGGAGTTGTTGGCCGATCAAACCCTTTCAACAAACTCACAGACTTTTCCAGTTTTTACCTACCAAGAAGGGGTAGATAAAGTTCAGTCGAATGTTCAGCCTTTAATTCAACTCGGAACAATAACACATCCTGTTTTCGGAAAGTCTCAAGCAAGTATTGTAACCCAACTCTCACTCGGTTCAAATCCAGTTTTTGGTGATTTGAGTCAGGCTCAAGAAGACGAGGAGGATCCTAGTTCAAATACGATCATTCCAGAAAATGAGACCGTCACCGCTGTTTATTTAGAAATCCCATTTTTTACAAATCAAAACGACAAGGATAATGACGGTGTAATTGATTCCTTAGATGCAGACCCTGAAGATCCTGAAAGCAACTCAGATGGAGACGAATTGTCAGATATTATCGAACTACAGTCGGGTCTTAACCCTCTCAGTTCAGACAGCGATGGCGATGGAATTCTAGATCATAATGACGACGAAAATGACGCCTATGAGTCTGAAAATAAAGTATATGAAATTGATTCGCTTTACGGCAATCCTAACGCTAGTTTTGATTTAAAAGTCTATGAGCTTATGTATTTCTTGAATACGCTTGATCCTGCAAAAAACTTTGAGTCAACCAAAATTTATTATTCAAATGATGATTATTTTGAGAAGGGATTTTACAATTCGGTCCTTCACGATGAGAGAATTACTTTAAATTTTGATGAGTTACGTTTTAACTTTAAAGAGGACGATCCATCAACTGAAGGAGTGGATGAATCAACCCGGGTAGAGGCTAGGCTTTCCCCTAGGATTCGTGTTCCGCTTGACACTTCATTTTTTCAAGAGCATTTACTTGACAAGGAAGGTAAGGCCTCACTCGAATCGAATGCAGCTTTTCAGCAAGCTTTGAAAGGAATTATTATTCGTACAGATAACTTTTCTGAAGATTTATACATGTTACTAAATATACAAGAAGCAACAATTGAGATCGAATACGAATACGATAAATATGACACTAACGGAACTCCTGATGAACTTATCGACGATACTACAGTTAAAGCAACGAGTGATTTTACCTTAAATCTATCGGGTATAAGGGTGAATACCCTTAAAAACTTTAATTCAAATCCATTGATTAAGGAGTTGATAGCTAACACGAGTTTGGAAGAACCTACCGATAAACTCTGTGTTCAAGGCGGAAAGTATCATGGAAAAATTCGCTTATTTTCCAGCAGTAATGAAGTCGACGAATCTTTACTAAATAACTTAAGAAGTCAAAATTGGTTGATTAATCAAGCCAAACTAGTCTTTTATTTGGATCCTGAGCAACCTGATTTTTCCTCTGAATTATTATCTCCTCGTCTTTATTTGTATCGATACGATTCTGGGCAACCCTTATTGGACTATTTTTCTGACAATTCAGTGACGTCAACTTCAGCAAACAGTGGTAAAACTACTTATGGTGGAGTATTGGAATACGACAGCAGTAATAATCCACTTCGGTATACTTTTGATGTGACGAATCACATATCTAATATCATTAAAAATGATAGTATTAATTTTGACTTAGGACTTGTAGTAACAGGGGATATAAATGATAATACAATTCTTGATGCCATAAAACTTTCCTCTGATAATGTAAAATTAAATTATCCAAGGGGCGCCACTCTTAGCCCTCTAGGAAGTGTCCTCGTAGGCTCCCATCCGAACGAAAATTTAAGTGATAAAAAAGTTCAATTACAATTGACCTACTCTTCCTACTAGGTCATTAACCAAAGGGAATACCCTATCCACACCACAACCAATCCAACACAACCCTGAATAAGTGTCCCCAGTGTATGTGTCTTGTAGGCTGTTTTCACATCCATTCCGCTCATTTGAGTTACTATCCAAAAATAGGAGTCATTGGCATGAGAAACTGTCATTGAGCCAACTCCCAATGCCATTATGGCCCATACTTTTCCCATTTCTGTATCCATACCTAAAATTGGGAGTAGTGGAAAAATTAAAGAGGAGGTTGTAATAATTGCAACAGTTGATGATCCTTGAGCGGATTTTAAAAGGGCAGCAATAAGAAAAGGGATTAGTATTCCTAAACCCTCGATAGTAGCAATGGATTCAGCATATGTTTTTAATGGAATGGTTTGAATGATAGCGCCCAAAGAACCTCCCATACCCGTAATAATTAAAATTGGAGCAGCTTGCTCTATTCCTTTTTTGACTGAGGTGTTCAGAAAGGTTTTTTTAGGACCTTTTGCTAGGGCAAAGGCAAACATCATTCCTATACCCAGCGCCATGGTAGGTTTGGTTACAAATAAAATAAATTCTTTTCCAGGGATGCTTTCAATCACAAACTCTAATATAGTTCCCAAACACATCAACAGTATTGGGATTAATATCGGAAGTATTGATTTGGTAAACGAAGGGAGTTGAGATTCCTTGAGTTCATTAGTAATGTGTTCTGTTTGATCTTCTATCCAGTTATTTTTTTTGGTTAAGTAGTTACCATAAGCTCCTCCAACCA
>CAZOWC010000079.1:0-5620 GCA_964583375.1 uncultured Flavobacteriaceae bacterium | reverse complement strand
ATCACTTTTTGGTGGTACACAGAAGTGTACCACGTACAGGGTTATATGGTACACATTGTGTACCACCAATCTTTATAACTTACTGACTACCAACATTTTAACAGATTGGTTATAGTACAGGTGGGACCACCCTTAAAACCCCTCTTCTTGAGGGGTTTTTACTAAAACACTACTAAATAATCTACTTTATGTGTTATATAACATAAAATAACTATGATTTATTTTGTTTGTCTTTTGGCTTGACTCAAAACAGTATAATTTGCTTTGTTAATTTCTCTAATTTCTCCGTTAACAGCATTTAATGAATAAGCTCTATCTCCATCATTTGCTAAATGAAATGACCAAACGTGAGATTCAGGTGTGCCATAAGTTACCTGAGTTTCAGTTTGAGGTTCAGCTTGAATGTTAAAAGATGATAGAATAAAAATAAAGCCAACAATAGCAAAGATTGAAATAGTAATGTCTTTAATGTTTTTCATAATAATATAATTTTAAATAAATATAACAAATGTGGTGTATGTGATAATTAATGTAAGATTAACGTAATTTCTTAACTTTATAATTATGAAAAAACTCCTTGTACTATTACTGCTTATTCCACTTTTTATTATTAGTTGTTCAGAATCTGTAGAAAAATCTAAATTAATCGAAATGAAAAAATCACTTAATCAAAATAACAATCAAGTATCAGTAATCATCAATGTTTCGTACACAGAAAGTGTTGATGAAATTAAAAAGTTTATAAAAGAGGAACAAGCTCCGCTTTTCTATAACCTTGAAGATTCTGGTATTGTAAGATTCGAATGGTTCTTAAATGAAAAAGAAAATACAGGAACTTTAGTTGAGGTATTTAAAAACTCTATTGCTTTTGAGGAACTAGGCAGCAAAGTGATAGGTTCGCCAATTAATGTAAGATTTAATGAATTATTTAAAATTGAGAATCTTACTGTGTTAGGGGAAATTAAAGAGGAATTTAAAAACAAACTTCAACCTATGGGTCCAACATTTAAATCTTATGTAGGTGGCATTAATTAGTTTTCTTTTTCTAAACCATAGGCATATCTTCTTCTTTTAATTTAACAATTGTTATATTTATTAAATGAGTATAATAATGTTTTTAATAGGTGTGATTATATCCTCTATCTTTTTCATGTCTTTTGTGTGGGAAATGAAACAAGAGAAGAAACGAAAGGAGAATGAGATATTGGATAACAAATACTACTACACAAGAAACCTCTTAGATGAAAGAAAGAAACAACCTAAACGAAAGAAAGGTTCTCAGAGTAGAATAAAAAATTATAATTGGAAAAAATGAAAAAATTAATTATTGTTATATTATTTTATTTACCACTATTTCTTCTCTCACAAGAAAATACAGATGATCTAAATTTAGCAAACAAGATTTTAAAAATTAATGAAGAAAATATTTTAAGCAACCCTATTTACCACAACTGGGGCTCTTCAATAATTAAAGGAAAAGACGGAAAATATCATTTATTTTATGCTCAGATGTCTAAAGAAATTGGATTTAGGTCTTGGCTTACTGATGGAATAATTTCTCATGCGGTTGCTGATTCACCAGCAGGCCCATACGTTCATAAAGAAATCGTTTTAGAAGGTCGTGGCCCTGGGTATTGGGATGCCTACACTGCTCACAATCCTAGAATAAAATATTTTGAAGGCAAATATTATTTATACTACATGTCTACCAATACAGGGGATAGATTACTTTCAGACAAAGAGTTTGATCAGGCCAGAAATGGAGTAATTACAAATGAGTTTCGTGCGCTTGTAAGGATGAATCAACGGATTGGCGTCGCCGTTTCAAAAAGTATAAATGGTCCTTGGAAAAGACTGGACCAGCCCATAGTAG
Organism: uncultured Flavobacteriaceae bacterium; assembly: GCA_964583375.1. Classification (GTDB taxonomy): domain Bacteria; phylum Bacteroidota; class Bacteroidia; order Flavobacteriales; family Flavobacteriaceae; genus MS024-2A. The sequence continues at coordinate 3,747 of CAZOWC010000079.1, read as the reverse complement.
AACCATCAGGACCCATTGCTCAGATCACATGTAATCCAGCTTTGGCCAAAAGACCTGAGGGAGGTTATATCATGATTGTCAGAGGAGATAAGCCTAATAAAGAATATAAATGGCCAGATCACCATGAGCTAATTAGAAGTCAAGCTATTGCTTTATCGGATTCGCCTTTAGGGCCCTGGGAAATTCAACCTAAGCTTGCTGTTGGAGATTTAAACTCAGAGGATCCTGCCATTTGGTATGATTCGAAGAGAAAACGTTATTATGGTGTTTATCACGCCTTTGGGTATATGGGAATGATAACATCAACCGATGGAATTAATTGGGAAAAAGCAAAACACTATAAAGTATTAGACAAATCTCTAAAAAAAGCAGATGGTACTGAAATAAAAGCAAACAGACTAGAACGACCTTTTATTTATGTCGAAGATGGGATAGCAAAGGTTTTAACAGTTGCGGTTTTTGAAAAAAATAAAAATTCATATTCACTATTTATTCCATTAGATTAATATGTTTTTTAATAAAATTTAGAAATAAATTAAATGAAGCGTCGGTCATTTGTTAAAGGAAGTACAGCCGCTCTTACTGGTTTAGGATTAACAGCCATTCCGTACGTTGAGGATTCAAATAATAAAATTAAACAAACATCACAGGTAAGCGTTAATATAAATGGGCAATCTGTGTCTTTTTATGCTAATCTTATCAAAGAATCGGTTAAAGTGGTTCTAATTTCAGACACACATTTGTTCATGGATGATGAAAGAGGAATTCCTTTTAAATCATTCAGTGAAAGAATGGCAAAAGCTTATAACCAAACAACACATTTTCAAACAAGAAAAAAAACAACGCCTAAAGAATCCTTTGAAAAAACACTTGCGTTAGCAAAAGAAGGTAATGCAGATCTTATTGCATTAATTGGTGATATTTTCAGTTTTCCCTCGGAGCTTGCAATTGAATGGGTACGTTCAAAACTAGACAATACAGACATCCCTTATATTTATGTAGCAGGAAACCATGATTGGCATTATGAAGGCATGAAAGGGAACTTGGAGTCTTTACGTAAAACCTGGACTGAAAAGCGATTAAGACCATTGTACCAGGGTAAGAATCCCTTAATGTCAGCACATGATATCAAAGGAATACGCTTTATTGCAATTGATAACTCGACATATCAAATAAGTGATGAACAATTGACTTTTTACTCTAACCAAATTTCAACAACACTTCCAGTTGTGTTATTGGTTCATATTCCCATGTATGCTCCTGGAAAGAAAATTTCTTATGGTTGCGGGAATCCATACTGGGGAGCAGCCACTGATCGAAATTTTGAATTGGAAAGACGCCCTAAATGGCCAAAAAGTGGCCATTCTCAGACAACATTTAATTTTTACAAGAAAGTTTTTGATACACCAAATCTTATGGGGATTTTTGCTGGGCACATTCATCAAAAATCTATTGAAATAATTAAGGGAATTCCTCAAATTGTAACCGACGATAACGCTAGTGGTGCATTTTTAGATATCAAATTTTCACCAACTGAAAAAGAATATAGAAAATTGCTATAATATTTAAATTAAACCTATTAATAAAGCCATTGCTAAAAATAAAATCATAAAAGCAACTAAAATTTTTATTGATTTTAAGGTTACTTTTTTTAATAATTTATTGCCTAAATAAGAGCCAATCACCCCTGAGCTGATTGCAAAAAACCCTACTGCAGAATAATCATTTAGATTCAAGTTATATAGATTTGTTGTATAAACACTCAATCGTGTAAAATCTACTAGCGAGGAAATCACTACTGTTGTTCCAATAAAAACCTTTTTATCTAAACCTATTTTTATTAAAAAGGCGCTCCTTAATGCTCCTTGATTTCCAGTTAACCCTCCAAAAAATCCACTTAAAAAACCGCCATACGACAGGCTTTTACTATCGAATTTTAATTTATTAAAAAATGGTATTAAATCTATTAAAGCAAATACTATTAATAGAAGAGATACAATGAATTTCACTAAAGAGATTTTTTTAGTATTTCCCATTAATTCATAAGAATACAAAATGACTTCATCATTTAGTTGAAATAAAATAAATGAGCCCAAAAAGGCAGCAATTATTGCAGGGATTCCGAACTTTAAAAGTACCTCCCTACTGTAAAAATTACCTATAATAAAAAGTTTAAATATGTTGTTTGAAAAATGAATAATCCCAGTTAAAGCAATTGCTAGTTCAACAGGAAAATAGATCATCATAACGGGAGTTAAAATTGTACCTAATCCAAACCCAGAAAAAAAAGTTAATATCGCTGCAAGAAAAGTGACTAAAGAAATTATTAATATTTCCATTTACTAAAAGTAATTATAATTTTATTTTTTGACTTTTTGACATATTTATTTTTTTGGTATCTTTTTTGTTATTTATTATTAAAAACTGTAATGAATACTACAGAAAAGTTTTATCAAAAGTCATTAAACAAACTTGAAAAAGGGGCTACCATAAATGAACTTTATGAACTTCTATACAAATATGAAAGAATGGAAAATTATGATGCTTGTGCTGGTATTCACAAGGCTATAAAAAGTAAATCAAAATAATTTATGAAAAACATTCTATTGTCTTGTGTTTTATTATTTGTTCACCTTTTTTTAGGTGCTCAAATTATCACAGAAGACTTAATTAAAAAACACATTACTGTTTTATCCTCTGATGAAATGGAGGGAAGAAAAGCTGGAACACAAGGAATTGAAAAAGCCGCTAGATATATTGAAAATGAATTTCAAAAAATTGGTCTAAATAAATTTGATGGGTTATCAACCTACAGGCAAGAATTTAACGAAAAAGGACTCGCACTTTTTAATGTCATTGGGGTTATAGAGGGTAAATCAAAAAAAGATGAGTTTATAGTAATATCTGCTCATTATGATCATTTGGGGATAAATAAAAATGGAAATGGTGATGTCATTTACAATGGAGCAAATGATAACGCCTCTGGTGTAGCGGCGGTGCTGGCACTAGCCAAATATTTTTCAAAAATGAAAACTAACGAACGCAGTATTCTTTTTGTTGCTTTTACAGCTGAAGAAATGGGTTTGCTAGGGTCAAATTACTTTGGAGGGGAAATTAATCCAAAAAAAATTATAGCTGGCATTAACATTGAAATGATTGGAAAACAGTCTCCGTTTGGTCCTAAAACTGCATGGATTACAGGATATAATAAATCTACTTTTGGAGAAATAATTAAAAAAAATCTTGAAGGTTCTGATTATAACGTCTATCCTGATCCTTATTTAAACTTTAATCTGTTTTTTAGATCTGATAACGCGTCATTGGCTAGATTAGGGGTCCCTGCCCATACTTTTTCTACTAGTCCGATGGATAAAGACTTAGATTATCATAAAGTTACTGATGAAGTCAGTACGCTTGACATCTCCACTATTGCAGAAACAATTAAAGCGATTGCTATAGGAACCGGTTCAATTATTAATGGAATTGATACGCCTGCAAGAGTAGTTTTAGATATAAAATAATTTTTTTTAAAGTAATTTCATTCTTTTGATTCTTATTAATATTAAGTTATTTTTATAGAAACAAATTGATGTATGAACAAGAAATCAAGAAGAAACTTTATTAAAAAATCCTCTGTTTTAGGGGCTGGATTTTTTATTGTCCCAAGAAATGTTTTAGGTGGCGTAGGTTATACTCCACCAAGCGACCAATTAAATCTTGCTGCCATTGGTGCCGGGGGAAAAGGTC
>CAZOWC010000078.1:0-5671 GCA_964583375.1 uncultured Flavobacteriaceae bacterium | reverse complement strand
TTCAATCAAGTCAATTGAAACGGGTGGATTTACAATACCGAGTACACAAGCCTCCTCGCAAGGAGCAGGACACAGTCTTCCTGTAAATTCAGGGAAGTTGTTAGTGCTATGAAGTATTGTTAGGGCCCGTTGCCATTCATTTTGATAAACGGCATCATTAAAGTCAGGTATTAAATTCCCTAACGGACAACCACTATGGCAAAAAGGCACTCCACAATCCATACATCGGGCTCCTTGCTCCTGAAGCTTTTCAGCTTTTGGGGCTATAGTAAATTCATTGTAATTGTTAATCCGCTCTTTAGGTTCAATTACCGGCTCTTTGAGTCGGTCATATTCCATAAAACCTTTAATCTTTCCCATATCTTTTAGACTATTTTTTCAGTTTGTTTTTTTGCCATAATCTCTAAAGCACGCTTGTAATCAGTCGGCATTACTTTGATAAACTTTTTAGCGGATTTCGGCCAATCTTTTAATACTTCTGTAGCCTTAGGACTTTTAGTATAATCTAAATGATTTTGCAAAAGTTCTTGCAGGCTGTCGTGATCCTCTTTTTGTAGGTCTTCTAATTCAACCATTTCAAGGTTGAATTTTTTCTCATCGAAAGTACCATCCTCACTGTAAAGATAAGCAATTCCTCCACTCATTCCCGCTGCAAAATTTCTTCCAAATTCACCTAAGATTACGGCTACACCTCCAGTCATGTACTCACATCCGTGATCTCCAATCCCCTCAACAACTGCCTTTGCTCCTGAGTTACGCACACAAAAACGTTCACCAGCAATACCGTTTATATAAGCTTCTCCATTAGTTGCACCGTAGAGGGCTACATTTCCAATGATGATATTTTCATGGGGAATAAAAGTCGCTTTTTCTGGAACCTGAGCAACTAAGGTTGCACCAGACAGCCCTTTTCCGAAATAATCGTTTGCTGTTCCGATTATCTTCATATAAAGTCCGTTGGTAGCAAAGCCACCAAAGCTTTGTCCTGCAGCTCCGGTGAATTTTAAACTTAAGGTTTTATTAGGAAGTCCGTCAGCACCGTGGATTTTTGAAATTTCATTACTTAAAATTGCACCGACAGTTCGGTTGGTATTTTTGATACGGTATTCCAAGTGCTGCTCTTCTTTTCTGTACAAGGCTGGGTGAGCTTGTCTAAGAATATCAAAATCCAATACATTTTCTAGTTGGTGATCCTGAGTTTGTGTGTTTCGCTCTTGCACGTGAGAAGGAACGTCAGGCTTATATAAAATGTTAGATAAGTCAATACCTTGAGCTTTATAATGCTGAATCGCTTTTTTCATATTGAGTTTTTGCGATTGACCAACCATTTCGTCTACCGTTCTAAATCCAAGTTCAGCCATAATCTGGCGCAACTCTTCAGCGATAAAATACATATAGTTAATCACATGTTCAGGCTTACCTTTAAAGTTTTTACGCAATTCAGGATCCTGGGTTGCGATACCTACAGGACAAGTATTTAGGTGGCAGGCACGCATCATAATACAGCCCGATGCGATTAGTGGTGCCGTTGAGAATCCAAATTCTTCGGCACCGAGTAAACAGGCGATGGCTACATCACGTCCTGTTTTCATCTGACCGTCACACTCTAGCACAATTCGACTTCTTAGATCATTCATCACTAGAGTCTGTTGTGCTTCAGCAATTCCGAGTTCCCAAGGAAGACCAGCGTGTTTTAAAGAAGTTAGTGGAGATGCTCCAGTACCTCCATCAAAACCAGAAATCAATATAACATCTGCTTTGGCTTTGGCTACTCCGGCAGCAATAGTTCCTACACCAACCTCAGAAACTAATTTGACATTGATACGGGCTTCACGATTAGCATTTTTTAAGTCGTAAATCAATTGAGATAAATCTTCAATTGAGTAAATGTCGTGGTGAGGAGGTGGCGAAATCAATCCTACATAAGGAGTTGAGTTTCTAACAGATGCAATATAAGGATTAACCTTCGGTCCAGGAAGTTGCCCCCCTTCACCCGGCTTTGCTCCCTGAGCCATTTTGATTTGAATCTCTTTTGCAGAACTTAAGTAATGGCTAGATACTCCGAAACGACCAGAAGCAACTTGCTTGATGGCAGAGTTTCTCCAATTTCCATCTTGGTCGGGTTGAAAACGACGAACGTCTTCTCCACCTTCTCCAGAATTACTTTTTCCACCAATACGGTTCATCGCTATAGCTAAATTTTCGTGTGCCTCTTGACTGATAGACCCCAAAGACATGGCACCTGTTTTAAAGCGTTTTACAATTTCAGTCCAAGGTTCTACTTGGTCAATTGGAATAGGATCAAAACTTGAAAATTCAAACAGCCCTCTGAGGGTCATTAGCTTTTCGTTTTGCTCGTTAATCATCTTAGCGAAGGAGTCGTAGCTTTCAGGCTTGTTTTGTCTTACAGCTTGTTGAAGAGAAGCAATTGTTTGAGGGTTGACAACATGTGCCTCGCCGTCTCTTCTCCAGCGATAGTCTCCTCCAATTTCTAAAGGAAGTCCCAGATTGGATTCATGAACATAGGCTTTGGAATGACGATTGCTAATTTCTTTTTCAATTTCATAGAGTCCAATTCCTTGAATTCGACTGGCAGTGTTACAGAAGAAGCGATCTATAAACTTTTCAGATAAGCCCAAAGCTTCAAAAATTTGAGAGCCTCGGTAAGAGTGTAAAGTCGAAATACCAATCTTATTCATCACTTTGATAATTCCCTTAGCAATGGCTTTATTAAAGTTTTCAATGGCCGTGTTGGCCTCTAATTCAATATAGCCTTCAGTAACTTGGTGAATGATAATTTCATTGACTAAATAGGGATTAATTGCACTGGCACCATAGCCAAAAAGTAGTGCAAAATGATGCGGTTCTCTAGGTTCGGCAGATTCAATTATGATACCAAATTTCGAGCGTTTTTTAGAACGTTTAAAAGCATGATGTGTATGAGAGGTCGCTAAAAGCATGGGGATGGGTGCCATAGATGGGGACACTCTACGATCTGATAAAATAATGATGTTGGCTCCATGATCAACTGCCTTTTCTATGGATTTTATCATGTCTTCTAGGGCATTTTCAAGCCCGTTTAAACCTGAATTGACCTCATAAAGGGTAGAGATGGTTTGTGCCTTAAAGTCGTTGTGCTCAATAAATTTAATTTTATCTAAATCTTCATTTGAAATCACAGGGTTTTGGATGATTAATTTTTTTGCATGTTCAGCTGAAATATCAAACAGATTGAATTCCTGTCCGACACTCAAACTGGTGTCAGTAACAATCTCCTCACGAATGCCATCTAATGGAGGGTTGGTTACCTGAGCAAAAAGTTGCTTAAAGTAGTTGTATAGAAGCTGAGGGCGCTCGGAGAGCACAGCCAATGGAGTGTCTGTCCCCATAGAACCGATAGCTTCTTTCCCCTGAATGGTCATTGGGGTTATGATCGTTTTTAAGTCTTCTTGGGTGTAACCAAAAATTCTCATACGAGTTTCAAAACCTTCGTCTTCGGTAGGGCTTACATTTCCAGTGTAGGGAATGTCTTTTAACGGAAGTAAATTTTTATCTAACCATTCCTGATACGGTCGGTTGCTGGTAACCTCTTTTTTGATTTCTTCATCTTCAACAATACGTCCTTCGTCCATGTTTACCAAAAACATTTTCCCTGGCTCTAAACGGCCATGACGTTCAATGTTTTCCGGTGCAATATCCATAACTCCAGTTTCTGAAGACATAACTACATAACCGTCTTTGGTGACTGAGTATCTTGATGGGCGGAGTCCATTCCTGTCTAGTAATGCTCCAATAAATTTACCGTCTGTAAAAGGGATAGAAGCAGGTCCGTCCCATGGCTCCATGATACAGGAATTATATTTGTAAAAAGCCTTTTTACCTTCATCCATGGCAGTGTGCTTTTCCCAAGCTTCAGGTACAAGCATCATCATTACTTCAGGGAGCGATCGGCCAGTAGCTAATAACAACTCCACTACCATATCCATAGAAGAAGAATCAGATTTACCCGGTAAAATTACAGGTAGAATTTTTTTTATGTCTGGTCCAAAGAAATCACTTTCTAGCAGTTCTTCACGAGCCTGCATTCTACTCACGTTGCCTCTGTAAGTATTGATTTCACCATTGTGACACATGTAGCGGAAAGGTTGAGCTAAATCCCAGGTGGGGAAAGTATTGGTAGAAAACCTTTGATGAACTAAAGCCAGGCGGGTCACAACAGCAGGGTCTGACAGATCTTTATAATAACCTTTGATGTCTTCAGGAATCAAAAGCCCCTTGTAAATCAAAGTATGAGTAGAAAGACTTGGGAGGTAAAAATAAGAAGCCTCAGAAAGTTTAGAGTTTGATATTGTATGTTCAGCAATTTTACGTGCGCTAAAAAGCTTGATGTTAAAATCATGATCCGGAAGATCGGTTGCGCCTCGCCCAATAAATACTTGCATAATGTAAGGCTCGGTTTGTGCAGCGATACTACCAACTACTTCAGGATTCACTGGAACTTTGCGCCAGCCAAGTATGTTCAAACCTTGCTTTTCAATTTCCGATTCAAATACACCGATACAATAGGTTCTTTGATTTTCTTTTTTTGGTAAAAAAACCATTCCTACAGCATATTGATGCAATGCTGGAAGTGCAAATTCACATTGGGTGACAAGAAAATCGTGTGGGATTTCAATTAAAATTCCTGCTCCATCACCTGTTTTGCCATCGGCACTAACAGCACCCCTGTGCTCCAATTTATCAAGTATGTCTAGTGCTTTGTGAATGATGTCATTTGTCTTTTTTCCCTGTAGGCTACAGATGAATCCTGCACCACAGTTATCATGTTCATTCTCAGGGTTATATAGTCCTTGTTTTGCTGGCAACATAAAGAAGTGTTTTTTAAAGGATAACAAAAATAAGAATCCATTTGTATCTCGAATGTTAAATGAAGATCAAAAACCCTGAGCTTAAAGATTTCATAATTTAATTGCTATTTTTTATTTGAATTCATATTAATTAATTTAAAAATTGCAAAAAAGTTAATTTTTACGTCCTTTGCTGTTGAATTTAAAGCAAACTAGGTGAAATCAAAATACATGCTAATTGGATCTATGTCAGGCACTTCTTTGGATGGTTTGGATCTGGTATGCGTGAATTTTAAAAAAAAGAAAAACTGGGATTTTGAAATTATAAAAGCTAAAACCTATTCGTATTCATTAGAATGGAAAACTTGTCTGTCAGAATTACACCTTCAAAATTCTCAAAAAATCAAAGCAGTCGAAGAAGACTATGTCAATTTAATGGCAAAATTTGTTCTGGACTTTAAAAGTGATTTAAAAGGTATTGACTTTGTATGTTCTCATGGCCACACAGTGTTTCACCAACCTGATCAGGGGTCTACACTTCAAATTGGGAATACTCCTCAGCTTTCCAAGCTAATAGGACTGCCATTAATATGTGATTTTCGTTCCCAAGATGTTGAATTAGGAGGTCAAGGAGCACCCTTGGTTCCGGTAGGTGATTTACATTTATTTAAGTCGTATTCCTGTTGTTTAAATTTAGGGGGTTTTGCCAATGTCTCCTCAACTCAAAAATCCCAACATATTGCTTACGATGTTTGTGCTGTCAATACTGTTTTAAATGTTTTGGCAAATGAAAAGAGATTGGAATATGATTCGGAGGGAAATCT
>CAZOWC010000077.1:4406-5719 GCA_964583375.1 uncultured Flavobacteriaceae bacterium | reverse complement strand
ATTAAAGACTTGAAATATAAAACCAATATGATAGTTTCTAAGTGATGCAGCATCTTTGTGACTAAGGGCTTTAATGTCTTTATTTAAAACAAAAGCATCTCCTTGTGAGGGCTTATCCAGTGAACCTATAATATTAAGTAAAGTAGTTTTGCCAGAACCACTTGGCCCCACTATTCCTGTAAACTCTCCTTTATTTAATGATAAATTTATTTGTTTTAAGGCCATAAATTCTTTACCAGCTATCGGATAGCTTTTTGAAGCATTCTTAACTTGTATAATTGGTTCTTTTTTCATTTCTAGTGATTATAGACTAATAGTAATTGAATTCCAGGACCTGAAAAGCTTCTGAAAATATCATTTTGTTGAATTCCTTCAATAGAATCGGGATTGTAATAAAATATAATGTATCCAGATAAATTATTGAATTGATGTTGGTAATTTAACATTAATGTTTGTTTGTCATTATTCCATTGCTGATAAACCAAAGCACTAAGGGAGCTAAAGAAATTTAAAGGATAATTAAAATTAAATGAGCTAATACCTCTACTTATAAAATCATTTAGCTGATTATCTGAATTTTTGGAAAAAAGATATTCTTTAGAAATAGTTAGGCCTTTTCCAATTCCAAATGTAAAATCTATTCCAAGATTAAGCAGAAATTGATTTGTAAGTGGCCCTATATTATTAACCTTATGTATTAAAGCCGCTTCTGTCCAAACTCCAAAGCCTAAATCTAATTTTGCATCAAATCCAATTCTGTGTTCTGGACTTTGATAAGTATTTATCCCTAAGGCTGAGTCTCCACCTGCTTGTCTATAGTGATATGAAATAGCAGCTTCACCTTTTGGAATAAAACTCTGAAATCTTCCGCCAAATTCTGGAATATCTTTTATCGTCGGTAATGCATCAAACCCCCTCTGCTTTTCATTTCCATAAAGACCCCACACCCATAAATTAGAATTATTTTCAAAGTAATGTCTAATTAATATTCCATTTACCCCATTAGTTAATCCAAGAGGATCCCTAGGATCAATTTGATTAAACCACTGAATGGGTCTAAGTAATTGAGCTACTCCAAAATCAATTTTTTGTAAACCTGCTCTAAATTCCCAATTCTTAACTTGATATCTTAACCAAATTCTGTAAGGATCAATACTTGAGCTTGATTCATTCTTATTTTCAGGGGTTAAAAATTTAGTAGCACTAAAATTTCCTGAAATCTGAATAGCAAAAGAAGACAAACTATCTGTTTCCTTTTTAAAGTTTAAACTAGGTAAATATCTAGTTCCTATAAATTTAGAACTTTGTTTTTC
>CAZOWC010000077.1:0-4306 GCA_964583375.1 uncultured Flavobacteriaceae bacterium | reverse complement strand
AGATTGTTTATCTATTAAACTTTTGAAAATATTAGATTTTAAAGAGATGATATCATTTAAAAAGTCAATACCTATTCGATCTATGAAACTCTCGTTTAATAAAATTAGATTTTCAATTTTATTTATAAATAGATTATCACTTTCCATAATAGATTCAAATTTTTTATTTGATTCATCTATTATATTTTTAAGTACAATTTTTGCAACTTCTTCCTTATTTTTAAAATACCTATAAAAAGTCATTTTGCTCAAGGATGCTCCTTCGCAGATGTCCTTAATTGTTACTCTCCTATAACCAAATTTGAAGAATAGTTTTTCAGATATTTTTAAAAACAAAAAGGAAGACACTATTGTTACTTTTTAAGTCAAATATTACAAATATAGTAATAATTTTTAAGATACGTAACAATTGATATTTTAACATATTATGCATGACTAAATAAATTTGATATTAAAATCAATCTCTATATATTAGTTGAATTATATACATAAATCAATTCAACATGAAAAAAATAATTATTTGCATTATATCACTAACATTTTCAAATTTCTTAGCTTCTCAAGTTGCTGTCGCAGATTTTATTCACCTTGAAAAAGGTGTTGAAAATGATTACAATACTTTAGAAAAAATATGGATGCCCTTCCATAACAGCGAAATTAAAGAAGGAAAAAAAATGCGATGGGCTGTTTGGAAAATAGATAAAGGACCAGAAATGGAAAAAGCTCCAGATTATGTTGTTTTTAATATTTTTAAAGATGAAAATCAGCTTAAAGACTACATGAATAATTGGGATGGAGACTCTTCTATGAAAAAAATAGAAGCTCTCAACAGAGGTAGATTTTCAAGATCATTGGTAAAAAATACTATGAATAAAAAAATAAAGAATGAAGTTCGCAGCTATACTATAAAGATTCTGCATCAAACAGTTATGACTGGCGGAGAACCGAAAGTTGGGGATAAAATATCTATGGGTGCAATGAGACAAAAAAATGAAGATTATGAAAATTTTGAGATGAATGTCTTTCTGCCTATGTGGGAAAAACAACTCTTAAATGGTAAAATTAGCCAATGGTCTTTTGCAAAAGTGATTGATAAAAATGAAGCTGCAAATGATATTTCTCACATGACTTTTATTTTTAGAAATAATGCAAATCCTCAAGATGTTTCATTTATGCCAAATAATGAATGGTTAAATAATATAATTGTAGATAAGGGTTTAGAGACCCGAGATTTTTGGTCCTCAGAAGCAACCTTAGTTTATATCTCAAACTAAATTATAACCCTCCCAAGCGGAGGGTTTTTCTTTTACACCAATGGATACAATCCCAAATCCCTTCTAATCCGTTGATATAATTGCCTTAACTATGGGATTCCTAGTAATGATTATAGGGAGAGGTTGTTTGGGGAAACTTAAAACTTCTCAGGTACTCCTATTCAAAACACAATGGCATGTGTTTTAGAAAACGGTTTTTCTGTTGGAACAAGGGGATTTGATTTGATATGTAAGTTAATCTCTATATCTTAGAGGTATTATTAATCACAAATCAATTAAAAATGAAAAAAAGTTCAATCTTATTTATCGTTGCTCTATTTTCTATTCATGCGTCTGCATTAACAACAAATACGAATAGTTCTTTCGATGAATTAAAAAAACTTGAGGGAAAATGGGTAGGAACTCTCGAGAGAACGGATGGCACATCAGACTCCTTAATTTTAGAATACACCATTTCATCAGCAGGGAGTGCTTTACTTGAAGAAAGTAACACAGGCGGCGTTGAGATGCTGAGTATTTTTAATGCTCATAATGAAGAACTTTTAATAACTCATTATTGTGGTCTTCAAAACAAACCTGTCATGCCACTAAAATCATATAAAAACGGGGTTTTTCAATTTGAAACAGACGCCAAAAGAAGTGGCTTAGAAAACTCAAAAGAAGCTTTTGTTAGTTCTTGGTCAATTAAGTTAATGCCAGACAACAAAGAAATGCATTACAAATATACTGTAATTGGTCCAAAAGGAAATGTATTTAAGGCTACGGCGTTGTTGAAAAGGATTGGCTAAAAACACTATCACCCTCCCAAGTCCCAAGCGGAGGGTTTTTTATTTACACCAATTAATACAATCCAAATCCATCTTAATCGATCGATATCATTGGCTTAACAAAGATTCCTGAGTAGAGTTTTTAGGGTGGAGTTGGGGAAAGTTTGTAATGTTTTGTAAAAACTCCCATTCTCTATATATTAGAAGTATTATTAATCATAAATCAATTAAAATGAAGAAATTATTATTATCACTTTTTGTTGTAAGCCTAATTAGCTGTCAGCCACCAAAAGAACAAAAAACATCTCCAAATATGGATTTTGGCGGTTGGAGTGGTATTTCCGATGATCATAGTAAAGAATCCTTAATGGCAAGAGAGTTTAACGAATACTATGTAACAAATACGTTCCAAAAAGGAGCCAGCATGATTTCTGATGACGCCGATGAATTCTTTTTCAATAACGATAAAGTCACTAAACAGGGATGGTTAGATGGAGCTTCTGCTCATCATAATTATTTTAATAATATTTCTAATGATAAAATACAGCCATATAACTTAACTACTACGCGTTATGACAATGGTCAAGTTTGGACGCTTTGTTGGTTTATATGGACAGGTACGGGAAAATATACTGAAACAGAGGCTCAAATTTTAGTCCATTATGGTTTTCGCTGGAAAGATGATAAGATTGTAGCAGCCTATCACTTTTTTGATCCTACTCTCATTAATAATGAAATAGCCGTTGCATCTGAAAATTAAGTATGATAGCCCTTCCAAGTGGAGGGTTTTTCTTTTACACAAATGGATACAATCGAAATCTTTTCTTATCCATTCTCAAAATACTGTTACTATAGATCATAATATTTCAGTAGCTTCAAAATATGATTAGAGTTCTTTTTTTACTTTTTTGTTTTTTTGTTTTTTTTCAATGTGTTAAATCAGAAAACTCAATTAAATTAGGGATACATTCCCATAATGACTACGAGCAAGATATCCCCTTTTGGACTGCATATAAAAATGGTCTTAATTCAATTGAAATAGACTTATATCTAAAAAATGATTCCTTATATGTAACTCATAGTGAATCAGAAATCATTAAAGACCGAACCATTGAAGAGTTATATTTAAATCCACTTTCAAAAGTTGCTTCCAGACAATTCGACATTAAAAAAAAACTACAGATCTTAATTGATATAAAGTCTGAATCACACAAGGCTTTAAATAGACTTATAAAAACCTTTAATTGTTATCCTGAAATCATTAATAAAGAAAACATCTCAATTGTAATTTCTGGAAACCGTCCGGTGCCTAAAAAATATGTGGACTATCCAGAATTTATATACTTTGATTACCAAAGTCTTGATCCTGTTGAAAACGAAAAAATTTGGAATAAAATAGCTTTAATTAGTCTTAATTTTAAAAAATACTCTTCTTGGAATTGAGAGAGAAATATATCAAAAGAAGATTTTAAAAAATTAGATTCATTAGTAAGGTTGGCACATTATTATAAAAAACCTTTTAGGTTTTGGGGTACTCCAGACAATAAAATTGCATGGGAAGTATTCCAAAAATTAGGAGTTGATTATATTAATACAGATAAGCCTATTCAAGTCTCGACTTATTTTAATGAATTAATAAACTAGTATTACAAATAATTTAGATTTGAAATTTTATCCATTCTCTATATATTAGGAGTATTATTAATCATAAATCAATTAAAATGAAAAACCTTTTCCTCTTTATCGCTCCAATATTTTTTTTATCGTGTTCTTCATTAAAATCAATTAAAAATGATCCTTTTGTAGGTAAGTATAAGATGACTGTTTTTGATGTTGACCAAGTTGGAGATGTACCTGCAGTATTAACAATTACAAAAGATAAAGATTCATATAATTCTTCTGTTAATTACAAGATTCTTGATGAAGAAGAAGTTTTAAATGTAATATCAACTTATCCCCTTGACAGTTCTACTCTCCTAATAGAGTCTTTAATTGATAACAACCAGGTAGATTTTCAATTAAATTTTGATAATTCTGGCTTCACAGGGACAGCTGGTGGTTATTATGATTTAGAGGGAGAAAAAATAGAATAATTTATATCCGCTCCCTAGCGGAGGTTTTTTCTCTTCAATACTTGTCTAAGGAGTGCAGGAACTAACATCAATTTCACTGTATAAATTTGGGTCTTGGTTTGGGTCTTCGACCGTGTTAGCCATCATTGAAATTTTAACAATTTCATCACTTGTAGAAAAACAAAGTTGATGA
>CAZOWC010000076.1:0-5734 GCA_964583375.1 uncultured Flavobacteriaceae bacterium | reverse complement strand
TTACGCTTGTGCGTCGCTACCTTGTGTCTTTTGCGTTTTTTACCACTAGGCATATAGAGTTTGGTATTAAATGGTTATAAATTACTTTGCTACAGGAACTTTAGACTTGACTCCTTGAACAAAAATTTTGGCAGGCTTGAAAGAGGGAATGTTATGTGCTGGAATTTTGATAGCTACATTTTTAGAAATATTACGTCCTGTTTTTTCTGCTCGTGTTTTGATCACAAAACTACCGAAGCCCCTCAAGTACACATTTTCTCCTTTTTCAAGAGAAACTTTCACTTCTTTCATGAATTTTTCAACAGTAGCTTGCACGTCAGCGCGGTCAATTCCTAACTGATCTGAAATATTTGATACAATGTCTGCTTTTGTCATAATGTTTTATTTATTGCTAAAAATTTAAGGCTCGCAAATATATAAATTTTAATTATAAAATGCTCTGTACAAAGTTTTTATATTCTTTTTGTTTCTATACTTTTGAGCTCTTTATATTTTTATTTTGAATTGGACACAAAAACTCTTGGACTGGTATGGAAAAAACAAACGTTCCTTTGTTTGGAGAGAATCCCAAGAGCCCTATAAAATTTGGCTTTCTGAGGTCATTCTCCAGCAAACTCGTACAGAGCAAGGCCTTCCATATTACAATCGACTTTTATCTGAATTTCCCACTCTTAAGGACTTGGCTACAGCCAGTGAAGATGAGGTATTAAAGTTATGGCAGGGTCTAGGGTATTATTCCAGAGCGCGAAACCTTCATTTTACGGCAAAATACATTCACAGCGAATTGAACGGAGTATTTCCAAATACTTTTGACTCTCTATTGCAATTAAAAGGAGTGGGAGACTATACTGCCAGTGCCATTGCATCAATATGCTTTGAAATTCCTCAAGCTGTAGTAGACGGAAACGTATTCCGTTTTTTATCCCGATATTTTGGCATTCTTACTCCTATCAATTCCAGCACAGCACATAAAGAGTTTAAGAAAAAAGCTCAGGATTTGATGGGGAAATCCCGCCCTGGAATGTTTAACCAAGCCATGATGGAGTTTGGTTCACTTCAGTGTACACCTAAAAAGCCAAAATGTCAAAGCTGCCCATTCGCTGAAAGCTGTATTGCTTTTAATCAAAATAAAACAATGAGCTTGCCGGTTAAAACCTCCCTGACAAAAATCAGAAAGCGTTTTTTTAATTACCTCGTGATTAAAGACCAACGCGGCCATTATCTTTTCGAAAAAAGAACCGCAAAAGGAATATGGTATAATTTGTATCAATTTCCTTTGTTAGAATCTAAAACAACCTTAAAGTCAAAGCAGGCGCTTTTTGCTCACCCTGATTTCCCCAAAGAATTTTATTTAAACCCTTCAGGAGTTAAGTTGTGGAATACTGAACCCATAATTCATAAATTGAGCCATCAAAACTTGGCTGTTAGTTTTTGGGAAATTGAAGCTAAAGACAAATTAAACAATGCTCACTCTAAAGCTGCAATTAATGAATTAGCAGTGCCTATTGTGATTCAAAATTTTATGGAAAAATTCTTTTGAAATGCCTGACAAATTGTTTAAATTTACTTCTGCACCTAACTCAAAATCTTAAAACTATGACTGGCACACTCAACAAAGTTATGCTAATAGGACATTTAGGAGATGACGTAAAAATTCATTATTTCGATGGCGGCGGATCTATAGGGCGCTTTCCTTTAGCAACAAATGAATCTTATGTGAATAAAAGCACAGGAGAAAAAGTAACCAACACAGAATGGCACAATATAGTAGTGCGAAACAAGGCGGCAGAAATATGTGAAAAATACCTCAGTAAAGGAGATAAGATTTACATAGAAGGTCGGATTAAAACACGAAAGTGGACAGGTGATGACGGCAATGATCGTTATTCAAGTGAAGTCAATGTAAATGAATTCACTTTTCTGAGTACTAAAAAAGGAGGTGATCAAGGAGGAGATTCTACACCAAATTCATCACCTGAGGATAAAGAAACCCCCTCACCAGAAAATAATGATTTACCGTTTTAAAAGCTAGTATCCTTTGGATCCAGACCCTTTGCCTTTTTTAAGTGCAGTATTTTTAGCTTCCAATCTAATGTGGATTCAATGGTTAGTAGTTCTTGTACTACTAGTTTGTTCAGCGTTGATTTCAGGTGCTGAAGTCGCTTTTTTTTCTTTGCAACTTAAATCATTAGAAGATGAAGATCAGTCTTCTGACTTAGCATTGCGGAGGGTTATTACGCTGTTGAAAAAACCCAAACGTTTGCTAGCGACTATTTTAGTGGCCAATAACTTTATAAATATTGCTATTGTATTGGTCTTTGCAGTGTTGAGTGATTCCTTTCTAGTAGAAGTTGAAAATCCTATATTAATGTTGATCATTGAAGTTGGGATAATTACCAGTCTTATTCTGATTTTTGGAGAGATTTTACCTAAAGTATATGCAAATAGGAATGCCTTACAGTTTTCCAAACAGATGTCATTCATTATTTCAATACTGGACAGATATCTGCTCTTTTGGATCACTTATCCAATGAGTAAGACAACTATCTTTCTCGAAAAGCGTCTCGGTGACCAAAAGAATCAATTCTCTGTTGACAAACTATCCCAAGCACTAGAACTCACAGGGGATCAAGAAACAACCTCTGACGAACAACGTATTTTAGAAGGGATAGTGAATTTTGGAAATACCGATACTCGTGAAGTAATGTGTCCAAGAATGGATATGTTTGCGCTATCATATGAACTGACTATAGAAGAAATTCTCCCCATAATTTTGGAGCAAGGGTTTTCAAGAATTCCTGTTTTTCAAGAAAAGAAGGACAATATCAAAGGAATTTTATACACTAAAGATTTGCTGCCCAATCTTGACAACCCCAATTTTGCGTGGCAGGACGTTTTAAAACCTCCAATTTACGTTCCTGAAAATAAAAAACTGGATGATTTGCTCAAAGAGTTTCAAAAGAAAAAAATCCATTTGGCAATAGTTGTAGATGAATACGGAGGTACTTCTGGCTTGATTACTCTGGAAGATATCATGGAAGAAATTGTCGGGGATATTAGTGATGAATTTGATGAAGAAAGTTTGAGTTATTCTAAGTTGGATGAAAAAACCTATGTCTTTGAAGCAAAAATCAGTTTAAAGGACTTCTTTAAAGTTATTCATTTAGAAGAAACCGAAATATTTGAATCGGTAAAAGGTGATTCAGAAACTCTTGCAGGATTACTTTTGGAAATATCGAAAAGATTTCCAAAAAAAGGGCAAAAAATTAGATTTGAAGGGTATGTATTTACTGTTGAAGAGATTGATCAGTTGCGCATCAAGCAAGTTAAGGTTTTACTCCCAAAAAAATAAAAGTCTATGAAGAATTGGCTGTATCGCATAAGCTTACTTTTATTTTTGAGTTGTGCCCCAGACATTCAACCAAAACCTTGGGGGTATTTGCGGTTGGATTATCCAGAAGCCAAGTATCAAAATTTTGAAAAACTAACCTCTTTTTCTTTCGAATACAACAATTTTGCAGAGGTCTCAATTGCAAATCTGTCTAACTCTCAGCTGGTCTACCCTGAGATGAAAGCGACTCTATACTTAAATTACAACACAGTAAAAAATAATCTAGATTCCCTACTCAATGATGCGTATAAACTTCCTTACAAACACATTTCAAAAGCTGAATCCATACCCGAAAAAGTTTTTGTAAATCCAGTAAATAGGGTTTATGGAACCTTATTTTCTGTGGTGGGGAATGCCGCATCTCAATACCAATTCTTCCTTACCGACAGTTTAAAACACTTTTTGGTAGGTTCTGTTTATTTTTATGCAAAACCCAATTACGATTCCATTTTACCAGCTGTGAAATATTTAGAAAAAGATATTATTCACCTTATGGAATCCTTGGAATGGAAATAGTTTTGACACTTGATATTAACGCCCATAGAATACAAGTATTTAAAATCGCCGTTTGTAATTTGAAGTGTGCAATTGTGTATTGACCCTTAAAAAAGTGCACTTTTGCAATAGATGACTATTACTATAAAAAAGTGGGTGTATCTTTTTACACTTTCAATTATTTGGGGCAGTTCTTACATTCTAATTAAAAAGGGCCTCGTTGGTTTGACGCCTCTTCAACTTGGTTCCACGAGAATTGTTATGACTACTGTTATTTTAATGATTTTTGGATGGAAACAGCTGCAAAAAATTCCAAAGGAAGCGTGGAAATGGATAATCATGACTGGTTTTTTTGGAACTTTTTTCCCAAGTTATTTGTTTGCTTTTGCTGAAACGGTCATTGACAGTTCAGTTGCAGCTGTTCTTAATGGCATGACACCCTTTTTTACATTGATATTGGGACTTCTGTTTTTTAATTCAAGTTTTAAATGGATGAAAATAGTTGGAGTATTGGTCGGCTTTGGAGGTACTTTAATTTTAGTTTCTAATGAGTTTACCATGCGTTCGGGATTAAGCAGTTGGTATACCTTCTTGGTGATGGCGGCAACCTTATGTTATTCCATAAATGTCAACTTGATCAAGCATAAACTTCAAGGAGTTCCTGCTTTAGCGATAGCTTTAGGAAATTTTATAGCAATTTTAATCCCAGCTTTTGGAGTACTCCTTTTTACAGATTTTTCATGGACTAAGATCACAAGCTCCCCACAGGTTAGTAGTTCAATTGGTTACATTTTAATTTTATCGCTGTTTGGTACCGCTTTGGCAAAAGTTATGTTTAATGAATTAGTTTCTATTTCCACAGCAGTTTTTTCAATTTCGATTGCCTATTTGCTTCCAATCGTAGCTATTGCCTGGGGCCTATTGGATGGAGAACAATTTACCTTGATACAATGGTTCGGTTGCGCACTGATTCTTTTGGGAGTTTACTTAATCACAGATAAAAAACGCCCTAAAGATGAGGCGTCTTGATTCTCAGGGCAGTATAATCATTTAAAGATTTGGAATCAATTTCTGTATTTAATTCAATGTTTTCAGCTTTTTCAAAAAGTAAGTGCTCAAAGAAATATACAAGGCCCGTTCTTTCGTCGTCTTCATTTTTAGCCCCTTCATGATAGAGTACAGAAGTTACTTCGACTGGAGTAGTGTTATCTTGGTGTAAGATGACATGTAAACCGTTGTCTAAGTCATACTCCTCGTAAGTGACTTGCTGTGCATGTAAATAAAATGAAAAGCAAATTAGGCTAAGCAGATAAAATCGTTTTCTCATGGTTAAAAATTGGGTTAAATGATGTTTTGCAAAACAGTTCTAAAAACTTAATTTTTAGAAATTACAACTCTAAAATTAATACATTTGAAGATAATTTCAAACTTCAAATCATGCGCAACCTGTTAAATTTTATCTTCCTATTTTTTCTAACTGTAGGGTTTAGTCAGTCTAAATACAAAACCATATTAGGTTATATTGACAAAGATCAAGAATCCTACGCTAAAATTGCGCAGCAAATTTGGTCATATGCTGAAATGGGATATCAAGAAGAGCAGAGTAGTGCTCTTTTACAAAATACCTTAAATGATGAAGGATTTCAAATAGAAGCTGGTGTAGCTGAAATCCCTACAGCCTTCGTAGCCAGTTATGGCTCAGGGAGTCCGGTAATTGCCATTTTAGGTGAGTATGATGCACTGCCCGGTTTATCACAGAAGGCTCTTCCGTATAAAGCCTCAAATAATGGTAAGGCAGGACATGCTTGTGGTCATCACCTTTTTGGAACCGCCTCAGCTGCAGCGGCT
>CAZOWC010000075.1:0-5756 GCA_964583375.1 uncultured Flavobacteriaceae bacterium | reverse complement strand
CTCAAAAAAGAGCCTATTTTAGTTGAAGGGAAAAATATCTTGGCAGAAATAGAGTCTGCGCAAAACAAGATGTTTGCTTTTTGCGAAAAAGTCATCTCTGGCGATTGGAAAGGGTATACGGGTAAGCCTATAACTCATGTTGTCAACATCGGTATTGGTGGTTCTGACCTTGGCCCTGCCATGGTAGTAGAAGCCTTAGCCCATTATCAAAATCAATTAGAAGTTCGATTTGTTTCCAATGTAGATGGAGACCATCATGTTGAAGTTTTAAAAGGTTTAAATCCTGAAACTACCTTGTTTGTAGTAGTATCCAAAACATTTACCACTCAAGAAACTTTAAGCAATGCAAACAGTATCCGCCAATGGTTTTTGTCTCAAGCCCCTGAAAGCGGTATTGCACAACACTTTGTTGCCGTCTCTACCAATCTTGAAAAGATCAAAACTTTTGGTATCGATCCTGAGAATACCTTCCCCATGAACGACTGGGTTGGTGGTCGTTTTTCCCTTTGGAGTACTGTGGGTCTAAGTATCTGTTTGGCGGTTGGACCTGATCATTTTAAGGCGCTGCTTCACGGTGCAGGAAAAATGGATCTTCATTTTCAAGAAACTCCTTTTAAACAAAATATTCCTGTTGTTTTGGGACTCTTGAGTATTTGGTACAACAACCTTTGGGGAGCTGAAAGCGAAGCTATCATCCCTTATACAGAATATTTGAAAAACCTTCCCGCCTATCTCCAACAAGGGACTATGGAGAGTAACGGAAAATACGTGGGTCGTGACGGTACGCAATTAGATTATCAAACAGGAACCATCATTTGGGGTGCTTCAGGCACAAATGCACAACACGCTTTTTTTCAATTGATTCATCAGGGAACCAAACTCATCCCAGCCGACTTTATCGGATTTAAAAAATCTCTCAACGGAAATACCGATCATCAAAATAAATTACTCGCCAATTTTATTGCACAGACAGAGGCTTTAATGGCTGGGAAAACTAAAGATCAAGTCATGTCAGAACTCCAAAACTCTGATTTGTCTGAATCCCAACAAAGAGAATTGGCGCCTTTTAAAGTTTTTGAGGGCAACAAGCCCACCAATACCATTTTAATTGAACAATTGACTCCTGAAAATTTAGGTGCTTTAATTGCGCTCTACGAACACAAAATATTTGTCCAGGGGGTTCTCTGGAATATTTACAGCTACGACCAATGGGGCGTAGAGCTAGGAAAACAATTGGCAACTAAAGTCCTTGATGATATTCAAGGAAGAGCACAAAATAGTCACGATCCCTCTACACTAAAGTTGCTTTCTAAAATTTAATATCCTTGATCACCAGTTGTAAACTTACTCTACCGTTAAATTCATTTTCATCCAGAGTATATAAAATAGAAAAGGGATTTTTTTGCTTCACTTTACTGTGATGCTGTCCAAGGCCAAAGCCAATTCCTTGGATTACTATTCCGTTGGGATCGACCAATTCAAGTTTTAAATGGTCTTGATCTTTTCCTACCAAACGACTGCCTCCTTTATCTATACAATTGTGACTAACAAATACCGGTTTCATATTTTTAGGTCCAAAAGGAGCCATCTGAATTAGTATACGGTATAATTTGGAGGTAATGGCATCCAGGGTCAGTTCAGCGTCATATAGCATTACTGGAGCTTTTTGAGAGTCCAATATCCGCTCTTGAACAGCCTTTTCAAAGGCCGCTTTAAACTCTTCCAGTTGAGTTTCCTCTAACGTAAGTCCAGCTGCGTATTTGTGGCCTCCAAACTGAATCATATGGTCTTTACAAGCCTCCAACGCTTGATAAACATCAAAGCCTTTAACAGAACGAACAGAACCGGCTAAAACGTCTTCAGACCTAGTCAGCACTACCGTGGGTCTGTAGTAATTTTCAATCAGACGTGAAGCCACTATACCGATTACACCCTTATGCCAAGTGGGATGATACACCACAGTAGAGGCATTTTGCTTGGCCTCCTCAAGCTCAATTTGTTGAAGTGCTTCTTTAGTAATTCGCTCATCCGTAGAGCGACGTTCCGTATTAAAAAATTCAATGGATCGAGCCAGAGGCAAGGCTTCTTCTTGATTTTTTGCGAGTAGTAATTCTACGGCACTTATCCCTTGATTCATTCTACCCGCAGCGTTAATTCGAGGGGCAATAACAAAAACCAAGTCGCTTACCCGTACCGGTTTTTTTAAATTTGAAAAAAAAAACTGAAAGCCCGCTCGAGGGGCTTGACGTATACGTTCAATTCCCAGAGCACTCAGCAGTCTGTTTTCTCCAGTCATCTGGACTATGTCTGCTGCAATAGCCGTAGCAACCAAGTCCAAATAAACATTTAAATCGGCTACTTCTAGTCCAAAGTGTTGATGTAAGGCTTGAATCAATTTAAATCCAATCCCACAACCGCACAATTCTTTATAAGGATATTCACAATCGGCTCTTTTCGGGTCCAATACAGCTACTGCTTGGGGAAGTGTTGCGTCTGGAAGGTGGTGATCACAAATAATAAAATCTATTCCCAACTCGTTGGCGTAGGCAACTTGTTCATGGGCTTTAATCCCACAATCAAGCGCAATAATTAAATTGATTCCTTGAGCTTTGGCTTCATCAATACCCGCTTTTGAAATGCCGTAGCCCTCTTTATAGCGGTCGGGAATATAGGGAACAACAACCTCTAAATGATTTTGTAAATAGGAAGTCACCAAAGCGACCGAAGTCGTCCCGTCCACATCGTAATCTCCAAAGACCATCACAGCTTCTGATCGATCTATAGCTTTGGCAATTCGTTCGACAGCTTGCTGCATATCCTGCATCAAAAAGGGGCTGTGCAGCTGGCTCCATTCAGGTCTAAAATACTCCTTTGCCTGATCAAAATCAGTAATCCCCCGTTGAGCTAATAAATACGCAAGCTCCCTTGGAACATTGAGCTGGTCAACCAAATCCTGCACTTTTGAATCTTCTGGAGGGCTTACCGCTTGCCACAACATACTATTTAGATTTAGTTCCTTCTACTATAATTACAAATTCCCCTTTTGGAGGATGTTCTTCAAAAAAGTGGAGTGCTTCTTCTACACTTCCTCTAAAGTTACTTTCAAATTTTTTACTCAATTCACGTACAACGGCTAGCTTACGTTCGGAGCCAAAATAAGGTAGCATCTGCCCAAGGGTCTTTATAATTTTATGAGGCGATTCATAAAAGACCGTCGTTCTGCTTTCTTCTGCCATTTGTTTTAAGCGACCTTGTTTTCCTTTTTTAGGTGGGAGAAAACCCTCAAAAACAAATCGGTCTGAAGGCAATCCACTTTGAACCAAGGCTGGGATAAGCGCGGTTGGTCCTGGTAAACATTCAACCTTCACCCCTTCCTTAAGTGCTTCGTGGACCAATAGATAACCTGGATCTGATATTCCCGGTGTGCCTGCATCGGAAATCAAAGCGATCGTTTTACCCCTGAGAACCTCTTGAATCACCTGAGCCACTTTTTTGTGTTCGTTATGCATATGAAAACTCTGCATACTCGTTTTAATCTTGTAGTGATTGAGAAGCTTCTGACTAGTTCTCGTATCTTCAGCTAAAATCAAATCTACCTCTTTCAACAATCGTATACCCCTTAGAGTCATATCTTCAAGGTTGCCTATAGGTGTTGGTATCAGATAGATCAAATTCTAAATTTGTTTTAGTTGCGCAGGTTGATTTAAGCGCTAAAATTATTTTGTAAAGTCGACATAAAACGGGCTTCTAAGGCTTCTTTATCTTTCCAATGGGGATATTCAACTTTGACTTTGGTTTGAATGAACTCATCAACCTCATCCCAAGTGCTGTACGTTACTATTTGAGAAATTACTGCTTCGTAAGCACTGACGTTTTCCTCAAATAAATGCTTGATAAACGCAAGGCGATCATTTAAATCGATGGAAAGGGACTGTGCAAACTGATCGTTGAGATTTTTACGCTCTTCAGTCTCAGTCAGTGTGTGAGCTAAGTCAGCTGGGGTGCTTTCAGACTCTTCGGTGTTTTTTGGCACGAAAACGGGAGGTTCTTTGACTGCCTCAAACAAGCGTTCGTAATTTTCAGGTTCGGGCATTTCAGTGACCATATTTTTGATTGTTTCCATCATCGGTGGTACTTCAAATTCTTCCTCCTTGTCCTCTTTCTTCGTCTTAGAGGTTCCTGTAAGGGCTTCTAAAACGGAAGAAAGTTCTGCCTGTTGACGTTTCCACAAATCGGTAGCTGGAGCAATGTCCTCCATTAAAATTTTTTGACAAACGGACAATTCGTACAACTTTTGAATTGCCTGGTGAACTTGGTCAGTGTCCCATTTAGCTTGGTCTTTTAATACCTTTTCAGCCCAAGCATTCAAAGCCATTTTTATTTTCTCTGTCATAAAATAATCTACTTCAACCCAACCGAATTTAATACCTTTGTGTGGATTGGGTTCGGTGACTCCCATTAATTTAGCTGAAAATTACAAAATGTTTTTAGAAAATACTGTTAACACAAACGAACAATTTGGATGGATCGAAGTGATTTGTGGTTCAATGTTTTCGGGTAAAACAGAGGAATTGATCCGCCGTTTAAAGAGGGCACAATTTGCACAGCAGAAAATCGAGATTTTTAAACCTGCAATCGACCTTCGCTATGACGATGAACTGGTCACCTCTCATGATCAAAATCAAATTCCCTCCACTCCTGTACCTGCTGCTGCCAACATCCCCATACTTGCAGACGGTTGCAATGTAGTAGGAATAGACGAAGCCCAATTCTTTGACGATGAAATTGTACAAGTATGTAACGACCTTGCCAATAGAGGAATAAGAGTGATTGTTGCCGGTTTGGATATGGATTATAAAGGAAATCCGTTCGGTCCTATGCCTGCATTGATGGCAACGGCAGAATACGTCACTAAAGTACACGCCATTTGTACCCGTACTGGGAATTTGGCAAACTACAGTTTTAGAACTTCAACTGAGGACGAACTGGTGCTTTTGGGGGAAAGGGAAAATTACGAGCCCCTCTCTAGGGCTGCATTTTTTAGTACAAATCAAAAAAAAGACCTCCCTAAGAAAATGAATAAAAAATCCTAGCACCAAAACCGTTGAACTCACTTCACCTCTACCTCACTCACCTCGATCATAATTTTGGTGTCATTCGCAATCAGCTCAAAACTACTACCCAAATTATTGGAGTAGTCAAAGCCAATGCTTACGGAAGTCTAGCAATCCCTTTTACGAAAAGATTGGTAAAGTTAGGTATCGATAAGCTAGCAGTTGCCTACACTGAAGAAGGCGTTTTTTTAAGAGAAAATGGTATCAAAACACCCATCATGGTCTTTTACCCGCAACAACATACCATACCCGATTTGATTGCTGCGAATTTAGAACCTTGTATGTATTCTAAAGCACTGCTGGAAAATATTGAACTCCTTCTCAACAAAAAAGAAATTAAAAATTACCCGGTCCACATCAAATACAACACCGGTTTAAACCGTGTGGGCTTTCCCATTGACGAAGTAGATTTTGTCCTTCAAAAAACAAAACAATCCTGCTTTAGATTGGAAAGTGTGTACTCTCATCTCGCCGCTACTGAAGATGATCGCCCTTCCAAAAAATGCGATTTGCAAATTGAGCGTTTTAATCAAATCAAAGTGCAGCATATAGCAGCAAGTGAAAAACCACCCCAATTTCACTTACTCAACAGTTCGGGTGTTTTTAATTATCCCGAGTGCCAAATGGATGCCGTCCGCTGTG
>CAZOWC010000074.1:0-5934 GCA_964583375.1 uncultured Flavobacteriaceae bacterium | reverse complement strand
AGCCTCTATATATATAACCTTGGTCGTGTAATTTCTCAAAAACTTGGAGCACTGATTCGGTCATTTCAGGATCTAAAGTAAATTTGGTCCGGTCCCAATCACAGCTGCACCCCAGTTTCTTTAACTGTTCTAAAATAACTCCACCATACTCTTCGGTCCAATCCAAAGCATGGGCCAGAAATTCCTCTCGTGTCAGTTCACTTTTTTCAATTCCGTCGGCTTTTAATTTGGCAACTACCTTAGCCTCAGTAGCAATAGAGGCATGATCTGTACCTGGAACCCAGCAGGCGTTATAGCCCATCATTCTTGCTCTACGAATGATAATATCCTGGAGGGAGTTGTTTAACATATGGCCCATATGCAGTACCCCTGTGACATTTGGAGGAGGAATAACAATAGTATAGGATTGTCGATCATCTGGAATAGACTTAAAAAAGTTGTTCTCTTGCCAATAGGCATACCATTTACTTTCTATTCCTTTAGAATCAAATTTGGAAGGAATCTCCATGTGAAATTTTGGTCTAGTTTTTGTTGTACAAAAGTAGCAACACTAATGTTATAAACATAATGACTCTTTGAATAAAGAAAAATTTTATTTTTAAACATTAAAATCGTTTTATGAAAACAACAAATTACCTCAATCTGATTCTTATCCTTTTTAGTATATCCCTTTATGCACAGCAAACATTCCCTCAAATCGAATTTGATTCTACAAGCATTGATTACGGAACGATCGAAAATGGAAGTGATGGAGAACGCGTATTTAGCTTTACAAACACTGGTAATGCAGATCTGATCATCAGGAATGTCAAGTCCAGTTGTGGTTGTACCATTCCAAAAAAACCAAAAGATCCTATAGCCCCTGGAGAAAGTAGTGAAATAGTTGTACGCTACGATACCAAACGAGTAGGCCCTTTTAGAAAGACAATCACTGTATCTACCAATCAGGAAGACAATCCAATTATTGCTTTAAAACTCAAAGGAACAGTACTTCCCAAGCAGTAAAATGTCATTTTCTTAGCTGAATTCTTATAAATTATACTCAGCGATTAAAAATTTAGCAGGTGTCGGCATAAAAAAACCTCATATTTTTGCATTTTTGCATCTTTATTAGAGTCATGCCACAATTATCTCGAAAAGGAATTGAACTCCCCACTTCACCAATCCGAAAGCTTGTTGTCTTTTCTGAGAAGGCTAAAGCTGATGGGGTTGAAGTGTTACATCTCAATATTGGTCAACCGGATATCGCTGCTCCAAAGGAAGCCATCGATGCAGTTATAAGCTCAAATTTAGAATTGCTCCCTTATGGACCTTCTCAAGGAACTTTAGCTTATCGTAAGAAATTGGTCGATTATTATAGCAAGCACCATATTTCAATATTTCCAGATGACATTATAGTTACCACAGGAGCAAGTGAGGCGCTTACTTTTGCCTTGAATGTAATATGCGATGCTGGTGATGAAATCATTATCCCTGAACCTTTTTATGCCAATTACAATGGTTTTGCTAGCGCAGCTAGTGTAAGCGTTGTACCCGTTATTTCTGAATTTCATTCTCAATTTCAGCTTCCTGCCTTGAAGAATATCAGTGAAAAAATCACCCCAAAGACAAGGGCAATACTCTTGTGTAATCCCAGTAATCCAACAGGTTACGTTTACAGTAAAGAAGAAATTAATGCCCTTTGTGAATTGGCAATCAGACACGATATTTTTCTTATTGTTGATGAAGTCTATCGCGAATTTATCCACGATGGGGAGCCACACTATTCCGTTTTAAGTAATGAACAAGCAAGCGAGCATACACTGATGATCGACTCTGTTTCCAAGCGTTACAGTATGTGTGGAGCTCGTGTTGGATCGCTCGTCTCAAAGAATACATCTTTAATTAAAAATGTATTAAAGTTTGCCCACTTAAGGCTTTCCCCACCAACCTACGCCCTCATGGCTAGTGAAGCTGCCCTTACGGCACCAGACAGTTATTTAGATGGAGTAGTTAAAGAATATACCGCCAGAAGAAATACC
Source organism: uncultured Flavobacteriaceae bacterium (assembly GCA_964583375.1). GTDB lineage: Bacteria > Bacteroidota > Bacteroidia > Flavobacteriales > Flavobacteriaceae > MS024-2A. Next base: position 3,913 of record CAZOWC010000074.1, on the reverse strand, counting down.
TTGATTAAACATTTAGAACAAATTCCAAATGTAGAAGTATCTTACCCCATGGGAGCTTTTTATTGCATTGTAAAACTTCCCGTTGAAGATGCGGAAGACTTTTCAAAGTTTTTGCTCACTGACTTTAATTTGGACAACCAGACAGTAATGTTGGCTCCAGCTAAGGGCTTTTATTCTTCACCGAATATAGGGCTTAATGAAGTTCGAATTGCTTTTATTCTCAGTCAAGAAAAACTTATCCGTGCAGCAACAATTTTGGAAAAAGCATTGGAAGCCTACAAGAAATTTGTACATTGAAACATGCTCAGTTTTGAAGAGAACGTTTCCTTAAAACCTTACAACACCTTCGGGATTGAAGCCCAAACAAAGTACTTTTACAAAGTAGAAGATCCGACCCAACTCCAACACATCTTTTCTCAGAATAAAGAAATTCCTTTTAGAATTATTGGAGGGGGAAGTAATGTGCTTTTAACACAAAATTTTGAAGGGCTTAGCCTTTTAATCGCCAATAAAGGAATTGAATTATTGGATGAGAGCCCTACTGGAGTGACTTTAGAAGTACAAGCAGGGGAAAACTGGCACGACTTTGTGCTTTGGTGTCTTGATCAAAATTACGGTGGGGTTGAAAATTTATCCCTTATTCCTGGAAGTGTAGGGGCAGCACCCATACAAAATATAGGTGCCTATGGAGTAGAGCTAAGTTCAGTATTCAAAAGTTGTAAAGCCCTAAATGTTGATACACTTAAAGAAGAAAATTTAACCAAAACACGATGTGAATTTGAATATAGATCTTCAATTTTTAAAACCCATCAAAAAGGGAAATACATCATTACTTCAGTTTGTTTTGAGCTGCAAAAGCCTCCGCATCAAACTAAAGTTGAATACGGTGCGCTAAAAGCTCTATTTAAAAATTCCTCACCTACTATTCAAGAAATTGCAGCTGCAGTCATTGCCATTAGAGAGTCCAAACTCCCCAACCCCAAAATACTTGGAAATAGCGGTAGTTTTTTTAAAAATCCAGTCATTTCAGAATCGCATTTTAAATCACTAAAAAGTCAATATCCCGAACTTCCTTCCTACCGTGCTCCCAAAGGGCTAGTTAAAATACCTGCTGGCTGGATGATTGATAAATTAGGGTTTAAAGGAAGTCAGCACGGTGATGCGGCTGTACACGAAAAACAAGCTTTGGTATTAGTCAACTCGGGTAATGCGAGTGGTAAAGATATTTTGGCTTTAGCCCAAAAAATTCAAGTAGCGGTAAAAAAAGCATTTGATATTTCTCTTGAAACAGAAGTAAATATCTTGTAAAAAATTATTCTCTATTCTTAGAATCTATTACAATAGTTACTGGTCCGTCATTATCCAGGCTTACTTTCATCAATGCTCCAAAAGATCCTGATGCCACTCGAGTTCCTAAAAATGCTTGGGCTTTTTCAACGAAAGACTCGTAGAGAGGTACTGCATGTTGATGATTTGCCGCGCGAATGTATGATGGACGATTCCCTTTTTTTGTAGCTGCCATAAGCGTAAACTGACTAACAACCATTAACTCGCCCTTAATATCTAATAATGACTTGTTCATCACTCCGGCTTCATCGTCAAAAATCCTTAAGGTGAGAACTTTGTTGACCAACCAATCCACGTCGGCAACTCCATCAGCCATTTCGATTCCCAATAAGACTAAAATACCCTGGTCGATGTGCTCACTTCTTTCTTGTTCGATTGTGACCTGAGCCTTAGTAACTCGTTGAATGACAACTCTCATAATTTTAAATTAGCGATAGGTATTATCATTTTCAAGCATCTGGAGGTAATTCAAATAACGGGTCTCAGCAATTATACCCTCCTGATAAGCCGCAATTACAGCACAATGAGGCTCTTTTTGATGCAAACAGTTATTAAACTTACAAAGAGGTTTTAATGGGACAAACTCAGGAAAATAATTTCCTACTTCATCTGCTAGTATATCTACCACTCCAAAACCTTTAATTCCAGGAGTGTCAATTAGTTTCATCCCTTTGGGTAAAGCAAACATTTCTGCAAAAGTTGTGGTGTGAGTCCCTTGCTGATATTGGTCAGAAATAGCTGCTGTTTTTAAGTTTAAATCTGGAGCGATGGCATTGATCAATGTAGATTTACCCACACCGCTATGGCCTGAAAACATGCTCACCTTATTCTGCATTATCGTTTGAATTGTAGAGATATTATCCCTTTCCGTTGCCGATATTTTTAAAGTTGTATATCCTATATTTTCATAAATATCAGCCATGGTATCAATTTCTTCTTTCTGATCTGGAGTACATGTATCCAATTTATTAAATACTAAAATTGCAGGAATTTGATAAGCCTCAGCGGTAACTAAAAATCGATCTATAAAAGCTGGAAAAGTTGGTGGGTTGTAAAGCGTAATTAGCAAAAATACTTGATCAATATTAGAAGCGATAATGTGCGTTTGCTTGGAAAGATTAACTGATTTACGGACGATATAATTGTGGCGTTCTTCGATTTCAACTATGGTTCCTTCTAGCTCTGAAACGTTTTGATCTACTTCAAAGAACACCCAATCGCCCACAGCAATTGGATTTGTACTTTTAATTCCTTTTAAGCGGAGTTTTCCCTTAATCCGACAAGCATAAAAAATCCCATCAGACTCAACTGTGTACCAACTCCCCGTAGATCTAAAAACCAGGCCTTTTTTCACCCCTTTTTTTACAAAGTAACAGTTTTTTTTTAAGCCAAGTGGATTTAATCAAGACTAGACAAATTTGTATCTTTACAAAAAAATTAATGGCCCAAAAAACACTCTTGATGATCTTGGACGGCTGGGGAAATGCTCCTGATCCAAAAGTATCAGCTCTTGACCAAGCCCAAACTTCCTATATTGATTCTCTGTATAAAGACTACTCATCAAATACATTGAGGACTGATGGAGTTCACGTTGGTTTACCCGAAGGACAAATGGGGAACAGCGAAGTAGGTCATATGAATTTAGGTGCTGGAAGAATCGTATATCAGGATCTCGCTAAGATTAATTTAGCTGTTGAAAATAACGGCTTAAAAAACGAGAAGATTTTAATCCATGGTTTGGAATACGCCCAAAAAGAGTGTAAGAAAGTTCATTTATTGGGGCTGCTTTCAGACGGTGGTGTTCACTCTCACATTACACACCTCGAGGGGCTGCTAGATATGATCGAAGAATATACTCTACCTCAAGTTTATCTTCACGCATTTACGGATGGAAGAGATGTCGACCCTCAGTCTGGTAAAGACTTTGTGCAAAGAATAGAAAATAAACTTCAAGGAAAAACTGCTGTTTTTGCCTCCCTTGTAGGGCGCTATTACGCTATGGATCGTGATCAGCGTTGGGAGCGTGTAAAACTTGCATACGATCTTTTGGTTCACGGCAAAGGAAGTCCTTCTTCTGACTTTGCAAAAAGTCTTCAAGACAGCTATGAGGAAGGAATTACTGATGAGTTCATCAAGCCTTTAATTAAAGAAAATTGCTCAGCACAGATAGAAAAAGGTGACGTAGTCCTCTTTTTTAATTTTAGAACCGATCGTGGGAGAGAGCTGACCCAAGCACTTTCTCAACAAGCATTCCCTGAATTTGAGATGCAGCCTTTGGAGCTATACTACCTTACACTTACAAACTATGACGAGTCATTTAAAGGAGTAAAAGTGGTCTTTGGCAAAGACAATCTTCAAGATACGTTGGGTGAAGTTCTGTCAAAGGCAGGCAAGACTCAAGTTCGTATTGCGGAAACTGAAAAATATCCCCATGTCACCTTCTTTTTTAATGGAGGAAGAGAAATTCCTTTTGAAGGAGAGGAACGAATTTTGTGTCCTTCTCCCAAAGTCGCTACCTACGATTTAAAGCCTGAAATGAGCGCTTTTGAAATTCGGGACGCCATAA
>CAZOWC010000073.1:0-5981 GCA_964583375.1 uncultured Flavobacteriaceae bacterium | reverse complement strand
CGAAATGCTGCAAAGTACTTGGGGCTTTTTAGCCCCTGTTCTTGGGACGCTGATTATTGTGGTTTTTATGGTCTATGTTTTAGGGCCACCTATCGCCTGGTTAATGGGTGTACTTTCGGATTTCCTTTCTAATTTAGGAGAACAAGGTTCTGCACTTATGGGGGCTGTAATGGGTTTTTTAGGGGGAATTGACTATGGAGGTCCTTTTAGTAAAACACAAAGTACTTTTGCCACCGCAGTAATGGACTTAAATCTTTATGTTCCCTTAGGCATTTGTGGGTCAATAGTAACAGTACCTCCTCTAGGATTGTGTTTGGCTACATTTTTTAAGCCTAAACTTTATACCAAATCAGAACGAGAATATGCAAAGAGTTCATGGGTCTATGCCATCGTTGGCGGATTTACAGAAATCGTCATACCGCTCGCCGTGGGCGACCTTCTAAGAGTGACTATCGCCACTGCTCTGGGGAGTACCATAGCAGGTTTAATTGCAGGATTCTTTCTACTTGAGCTAAGTACTCCTGTATTGGGAATAGCTCAGTGGTTTTTCTATAATAAACCACTTGTTTTTGTGATTTGTGTAGTAATTGGCTCTGTAATAACAGCCCTTACGGTAAATCTTTTAAAAAGTATGAGTAATCGCGATATAGCAGCATTGGACGCTGCAGATGCGCAAATGAATCAATAAAAATAAAAGAATATGAGAATAGCCTTAGTAACCGCTTGTTTAGCAGGTGTAGCACATAGTAAAATGGCCTCGATGGCGCTAAAAAAAGAAGCTTTAAAGCGAGGCCATGAAATCGCTATTGAGGAGCAGGGTGGGCATAAAGTCCCTGTAAAACTTTCGCCAGAAGAAATCGCGCGTGCAGAAGTAGTGATTATTGCAAAAATGGTGAATATTTCGGGTAAAAATAGATTTGAAAATAAACCCATTCTTGATGTGAGCGTCAATAAAGCAGTGATAAACCCAGCATTAATTATAGACCAGGCAGAGGCCTTGATATCTTCTTTTTCATGATTGAAAAAATAATAGCACTTCAAGATCAAGTGGGTTTTCATGCCAGGACTGCAGCCCTATTTGCTAAAAGAGCAGCTCAGTTTAAGGCTGAAATACAGGTAGGATTTAATGATAAAAAAGCCAATGGAAAAAGTACATTAGCCCTTATGACCCTTGGAGTAAAATCAATGGAAGAGATTAAAATCATTGTTCAGGGCCCCGATGAACTAGTCGCTATGGAGGCGCTGACTGCATTAATTGAATCACAATTTAAAGTATAGCCATTAAAACAATAAAAGGGATATCGGCGGTAAGTGGAATTGCAATAGGTCCTGCTTTTGTTGTACAATCGAGCAGGTCTATTCAGTATTCACCCGAAAAAACAGAGGACCGCAAAAAAGAACAAAAGAAACTAAGTAAAGCACTCCAAAAAGGAGTTGAAAAAATAAGACGATTAAAGTCGCAATGGGTTGGAAAACTTCCTGAAGAAGAATTGGAAATTTATGAAGCGCATATTGAAATTTTAAATGATCCAGAGTTAATAAGTAAAACAATTCAATCTATAGAGAAGGAGAGCTGGTCTGCCCATACTGCCTTACATAAAGTAGTAACAGAATATTGTGATTTATTGAAATCCTTAGAAGATTCTTATTTAATAGGACGCATTGAGGATATTCAAATGCTAAGTCAAATGATTATTGGATATTTAGTAGGTTCAGAAAAGAATGAAATCAAATTAAATAAACCTTCAATACTTGTTGCTGAGAAGCTTACTACAAATCAATTCGCCGCTATAAAAAGTGAATTCATATTAGGAATCATCATAGCTAAAGGGGGTACAACAGATCACCTTATTATATTGGCTAAAGCATTGGGAATTCCATCACTTATCAATGCAGGACTGCTGATTGAAAAGATTGAAACAGGAGATAAACTTGTTTTGGACACCTTGAAATCAACTGTTTTTATTGAGCCAAGCCCTACTTTTATTCAAACCTCAAAAATGAGTAAAGAGAGTTTCGAGCATAAGCAGCGGGAACAAATAACTTCCAGTCATAAGCCTGCAATGACTAAATCAGGAGTAAAAATTGCCATTCATGCCAATATAGGATCAGTACTTGAAGCGCAAGCCGCCCTAACAAATGGTGCGGAAGGAATAGGTCTATTAAGGTCAGAGCTGTGTTTTTTAGAGTGTACCCATTTTCCTACGGAAAACGAGCAATATGAAACTTTTAAAGAATTACTTGATATAATGCCAAAGTCCTTACATACTGTAAGATTGCTTGATTTCGGAACCGATAAGCCTTTAGAGTTTCTTTCTCTAGATCAAGAGGAAAATCCAGCAATGGGTCTAAGAGCTTTGCGTTTGGGGATTACATACTATAATCAATTACTCAAACCTCAGATTAGGGCAATTTTACGCCTTTCCAAAGAATATACTATTAGGATACTTTGTCCCATGATTGCGACTCCAGCAGATTTTGATCAAATTTATCAGTTGATTTATTCTGAGTATACACAGCTTAAAAAAGAGGGTATACAGCTGAATAAATTAGTTCCTGTAGGAATTATGGTTGAAATACCCAATGTGGTTATTCGCCCTGAATTATTTTTAGATAAAGTTGATTTCTTTTCTTTTGGAACCAATGATTTATCACAATTCCTGATGGCAGCGGATCGAACAAATGAAAAAGTTGCAAACTATCTACATGAAGCGAAAGAAAGTTTGTTAATCCTTATTAATGAGTTTACCAAAAAAGCGCATAAAAAAAATAAAACCGTCAGTATATGTGGAGAACTGGCCTCGGACACTAGTATTATATATAAACTTCTTCAGATGAATATAGACGTTTTAAGTATCGCACCCGCATTAATCCCTGAAATCAAGGCATGTATTCGCTCTTTAGAATAAATCTTTTTACTATAATTTACGTTATGTAAAATAATAAATTAAAGCATACATTGTGGCATTTTTTGTAATTTAGCAATAGGATTTTAAACCTACTCTATCATGAAAGCTATAAAAATTATTATTGTTTTATTGGTCGGCCTTGTTTTAATCGCAGCAGCTTACTTTGCTTATGCTTTATATATCAATCCCAAAAGTCCTATGGGATCAGCAGCATATTCCAATGGCGATAAAGAAATCAGTATTCGTTATTACCGCCCCTATAAAAAAGACCGTCTTATTTTTGGTGATGCAGCTGACGGAGCCTTGGTTCCTTATCATACTTATTGGCGTTTAGGAGCTAATATGACGACCAAACTCATCACCAATCAGGATTTGGATTTTGCGGGTCGCTTATTGCCCAAAGGAAGTTACGGACTCTATGCCTATCCCTATGCTGAAAATTGGGTCATATATGTTCATAGCAAAACAGGAGGTTTGAGTTTTACGGAACCCGATCCTAGCGGTATTTTAATGAAGGTCAATCTTCCAGTACAAAGCCTAGAAGAACCTCTAGAGCAATTTACCATTGATTTTGTAGATTCTTCCCTTAGGATCCGTTGGGATACAACCAAAGTGGTAATACCCATTCATTGATGCGGAAATTTCTTAAACAGCTGTTGAATCTGCTAAAAATTGCTTTTGCGCTTCTTTTTATCGGTGGTTTAAGCTATTATATACTTGATAAAATACAGGAAAAAAACAATCTGATGGACATAGAGGAATACAGTCCCAAGTCCACACTGATTGTTAAAGAAACATCCTTAAAACGTTCTAAATATCCTTTTGTGGACGTGCATAACCATCAGTTTGATATGCCGGTAAAAAACCTTGCAAATTTGGTGGCTGAAATGGATAGTATGAATATGGGTTTTATGATCAATCTCAGTGGTTTTCGAGGCTTGTATTTAAGAAAATCATTGGAAAACATACGCGAAAATGCACCCAATCGCTTTGGATTGTTTTTAAACATTGACTTTGAAGCCGTAGATAATGTTAATTTTAAAGAAACTCAAACAGCATTGATTGATTCTGCAGCAGCAGCTGGAGTCATGGGACTAAAAGTGTACAAGTCTTTAGGATTGACGAGTACCGATTCTAAAAGCAATCGCATTGCCATCAACGACCCTCGACTCGACCCGATATGGGAGGCTTGCGGTAACAATAAGATGCCCGTATTGATTCACTCGGGTGAACCTGCTTCGTTTTGGGAACCCAAGGATAAGTTTAATGAACGTTGGTTGGAATTGCGTCAAAAACCCCGACGATACAGAGACCCAGCAAGCAACCCCTCTTTTGAGGAAGTATTGGCTGAACAGCACGATATTTTTAAAAAACACCCTAACACTATCTTTATCAACGCGCATTTAGGTTGGATGGGCAACGATTTAGATCGTTTAGGAACCCATTTGGATACCTACCCCAATGTGATGACGGAAATTGGTGCAGTTTTGGCAGAATTGGGGCGTCAACCCAAACGTGCTCGGCGCTTTTTTATCGACTATCAAGACCGAATTCTCTTTGGTAAAGACAGTTATAAAGTAAGTGAGTACTATACTTATTTTAGGGTTTTGGAGACAGACGATGAATATTTCGATTATTATCGCAAACGACATGCCCATTGGAAAATGTACGGACTGGCCCTACCCGATTCCATTTTACAAAAACTGTACTATAAAAACGCTTTGGATTTATTCCCGGCCATTGATCACTCATTATTTAAAAACTAATTTATGATACTCGTTACCACCCCCACTGTTCCCAAAAAAGAAATTGACGAAACTCTAGGCATTGCCAGAGGAAGTACTGTTAGAGCGCGAAATGTAGGACAAGATATTTTCGCAGGTTTAAAAAATATTATTGGAGGCGAAATTAGCGAATACACCAAGCTCCAGGCTCAGTCACGTGAGCAGGCACTACAGCGAATGCAAGAAGATGCTGAAAGGCTGGGTGCTAATGCCATTGTCAATGTGCGCCTGACGACTTCTATGGTCATGCAGGGTTGCTCTGAGATACTCGCCTATGGCACAGCAGTAATCCTTAAGTAATGATGGGACTGATCCTTTTTATAGGCGCAGTGGTAATTGGGGTTTACCTGCTTAATCAAAAGCTAGAAAACGAGAAAAAGGAAGATTTCGAAGACCGAAACAACTAATTTTTTACCCCTAAAAAGACGTTAACCCCCTTAGGGATCGGATTGCCTGATGTACGTCTAAAGCTTACTACTTGACCGGTATGGTTCAAGGCATCTGCTATAGGACCGTTGATTAGGTTCCAGACAGGAAATCTAGACTTCTTCCCTTCTCTTTCGAAAATGATATTCAGCTCTTCTATTTCATCTTTACTGTAATTTAAAAACAGTGTTGCTGCTTGTTGTAAGTCCTTTAATGTAGCTACTCTTAGGGCTTCTAAGTTTTCTGGAGGACTGGGTGCTGGACGTTTAGAGGCTTCATTTTTTGCGGCGTTTAAGATGGTTTTTGTCAAGCTGTAAATATGCTGAAGCGTACCCAGGGTACTTTGAGCTTCTTTCGTTGGACGGTATTCCAAATCCTCTGCTCTTAGTCCTTCTGTAGCCCAATGGTATCGAAAGCCTAAACCCTGAATCATTCTACTGATTGAATTTCCAGCAGTGTAGTCTTGTGGTGCAGCTGGAATAGATGAAAATGGAAGTTCTTGTGCCATAGTTTGAAGTGAAAAAATAAAAAGTAGTGTAAAAAAATGAGGGATATACATATGTTCTAAATTACTATTTTAGTAATAATAATTAATACCTTATGTCTAAAAAGTTGAACAGTCTGGAAGAACTAGCCAAAATCAAATTTGAAAACTTGTCACCAGACACCGAACCCCTACCTGACGCAGAACCTGAATTCCAAGCTCAAGATTTAGAAGCGCACTTCAGCAATAAAGGGCGTGCTGGAAAAACTGTTACCCTAATCAAAGGTTTTGAAGGCAGTACTGAGGACTTAAAAGCCCTCGCTAAAAGCCTAAAGCAGGCCGTGGGGGTGGGTGGTAGCGTTAAAGATGGGGAGATCA
>CAZOWC010000072.1:0-5998 GCA_964583375.1 uncultured Flavobacteriaceae bacterium | reverse complement strand
GAAGGTTGAATAGGTTTGTTCAATGGATTTTTTTGTTTGTGCTTTAAAGGCAGGACTCAGCGGTTGAAAAATACTGTAACCCATGGCATTCGGATGGGTTTCTACAGTCTCTGCATTGATTCCCATATTTTGCATCAAACCGCTGGCATTAGGTAAGGACGCAAACACTCCAATAGAACCTGTGATACTCATGGGATCAGCAAAAATCTGATTGGCTCCCGCAGCGATATAGTAACCTCCTGAGGCCGCTACATTCCCCATTGAGACTAAAACAGGCTTTTGCTCTTTGACTTCATTGATCGTTTGCCAAAGTAATTCTGAAGTTAGCGCACTTCCACCAGGGGAATCTACACGAATCACAACTGCTTTTATCCAATCGTCTTCAGCTAATTCTTTTAAGGTTTCAATAAAAACCCCTTGAGCGATTATATTTTTTGTGCCTTCACCGTAAAGGATGGGTCCCTTGGCGAAAACTACCGCGATTCGATCTTTTATTTCTTTATTGTAATCCGACTTGCTTTGGTTTACAGCAGAAACAGAAGTAAAATTAAGCTCATCTTTTTCTTCAAGTTGCAAGCGTGCATTGATCATTACCTCAAGATCTGACTCATAGCCAAGCAAATCGATTAAGCCATGGTTAAATGCATCTTCAGGTGTAGCTATTTTTTGTTTGTTGATCAAGTCATCTAAAGTTTTAACGCTTAAATTTCGTCCTGACCCGACTTCTTCATTAATAGTACTCCAGAGGTCCATGAGTAAGGATTTGATTTGAAGACGATTGGAATTACTCATCTTGTTATCCAAAAAGGGTTCTACGGCACTTTTGTATTTTCCTAAACGAACAACTTCCATTTTAACCCCGTATTCATCTTGAAAATCTTTGTAGTAAAGAACCTCTGAAGCCAATCCTTTGAATTCAAAAGCTCCCATTGGATTTAGGGCGATGGTGTCAGCAACTGAAGATAAATAATAGCCTTTTTGGGTTAATATATCCGCATAAGAATAAATAAATTTACCCTCTGCTTTAAAGTTTTCGAGAGCATTTCGAATGCTACGTGTCTGAGACCAGCCCGCAGTTATGAAGTCAGATCGGAGTCGAATCCCTTGTATTTTTGGATTTTGTGCAGCTTTGTCAATTGCACTTAAAATCTCAGGAAGCCCGAGGACTTCATCGTTTAAATCGAGGATAATTTCTAACTCGTTAAATGAGGGATTCCGGTCAGTAATGGATACGTTGAGGTTTAGATCTAAAATGCTATTAGCTTGAACGGCTATAGTGCCAGAGGGGGATACAATTATACTGGCAGCAGCAGACACGAGCATGAGGATCAGGGCAAAGAGAAGTCCAATAGCTGTTAGCGTGCCTAAAACTGAGGCAAGGAAATTCTTAAAAAAATTCATGAGTAAAGTATTTATGATGCAAATATAGGGTTTTGTAGCTTTGCTGAATAGCTAAGAAAATTTGAAAATAAAGAAGGCCGTTATATCTTTAGGAAGCAACTTGGGCAATCGTCTGGAGTTGCTTCAAAAAACACTTGTGTTGTTAGAACAAAATAACATCAAAGTGACCGCGCTTTCTTCTTTATACGAAACTCCAGCCTGGGGGTTTGACAGTGAACCATTTTACAATGCTTGTGTGAAGATTGAAACCGACTTTAGTCCACAAGAATTACTTTCACTTTTTTTAGAAATAGAGGAGCAATTGGGTCGTATTCGCCAGCAAAGTGATGAGTATACTGCCCGTCAAATTGATTTGGACTTGTTGTTCTACGAAAATTTAATCTTGAATACCGACGAGCTTGAACTGCCTCATCCAAGACTTCATTTAAGGAATTTTGTCTTAGTACCCCTTAAAGAAATTGTACCTAAATGGCAACATCCCGTGCTGAACCTCACAGTAACTGAATTGCTGGGACAATGTTCAGATCAAGATGAATTAGAAAAGTTGCCCTTTCATAAATGGTCACCACATATTTTTGATGCATTTCCATTCATCATAATAGAGGGAAATATTGGAGTTGGTAAGACGACTCTTGCCCAAAAAATGGCTACTTTGTATAAACTTCCTTTACTTAAAGAAGCTTTTACCAAAAACCCTTACTTAGAAAAGTTTTACACTGATCCAGAAACCTATGCCCTAGACGTAGAAACATATTTTTTTAAGGATAGGATCAATCAAACCCAATTATTTTGGAAGCAAAATAAAACTAAGGCAGTTTCAGATTACAGCATTCTAAAGTCTTTGATCTTTGCTAGGCAAAATTTGAATTCTGCTGATTTTAAAGATTACCAAAATCGTTTTAGCGAGAATTTACACACTCAAAAATTACCAAATCTGATGGTTTATCTCCACACAGACATTGATATTCTTCAAGAGCAAATCAAAAAACGTGGACGTCCGTATGAGCAAAAAATAAAAAACCAATATTTAGAACAAATTGAAAAAGGCTATCAAGATATTATTCAATCGGACTTGCCTTATCCGGTAGTTTCCATTTCCACTAAAAATTTTGATTTTGAAACTAATGAAGCCGATTTTCAGTCTCTCTTAAGGTTTATTTATCGAGCATCGTTTTCGTGAAGAAATCCCAAAGAACCACTCCTGCGGTAACACTTATATTTAAAGAATGTTTGGTTCCCAACTGCGGTATTTCTAGGCTTTGACCACAGGCATCTACGACCTCCTGAGAGACTCCTTTGACCTCGTTTCCAAACACAAAAGCATAACTAGTATCCTTTTGAGGCATAAATTGATTGAGCTGAAGTGCTCCCTCGGTTTGTTCAACAGCCCATACAGAAACCTGTTCTCTTTGGAGTTGCTGAACAACTTCAAGTGTACTGTCAGCGTATTCCCATGCTACATTATCTGTTGCCCCTAGAGCAGTTTTATGGATGTCTCTATGGGGAGGGGTAGCGGTTATTCCACACAGGTATATTTTTTCAATTAAAAAAGCATCTGCTGAACGAAAGACAGAACCGATATTATTGAGACTGCGAATATTATTTAAAATTAAGCTAAGTGGGGTTTTTACGGCAGCTTTAAATTCAGCTATCGTTTTTCGCTCCAACTCTTCGTTTTTAAGTTTGCGCATAAGTTTTTAGAAATAACAAAAGTACAATCTCTAATTTTTCTATGCTATTTGCATCTTTGTTTTTCATAGGGCGGTAAATTTTAAATACATTCGTAAAAACTGAAATTGTTTTGGAAAAAGCAGCAAAAGATACACCTTTAATGAAACAGTACAACCGTATTAAGGTAAAATATCCTGATGCCTTGTTGCTTTTTCGCGTAGGGGATTTTTATGAGACTTTTGGATCGGATGCCATCAAAGCTTCAGGGATATTAGGGATTATTTTGACCAAACGGGGTGCAGGAAGCACCAGTGAAACTGCCTTGGCTGGCTTTCCACATCACTCCCTCAATACTTACCTACCCAAATTGGTAAAAGCAGGCTGTCGTGTAGCTATTTGCGATCAGTTGGAAGACCCTAAGATGACCAAAAAAATAGTCAAAAGAGGAGTAACTGAATTGATTACCCCGGGCGTGTCACTTCACGACGATGTACTGGATCAAAAAAAGTACAACTACCTTGCAGCCGTATTTTTTAATAAATCATGGGGGGTTTCTTTTCTTGATATTTCAACAGGTGATTATTGGGTCGCTGAAGGCAGTACAGAGCAGGTGGAGCAATTACTCCAGAGTTTTTCTCCAAGTGAGGTTTTGGTTCCTAAACCCAAAAAGAAATTATTTACAGAAGAGTTTGGAAGTACTTTTCACTGCTTCTATATAGATGACTGGGCATTTGAAGAGAGTACAGCAAGGGAAAAACTAACTACTCATTTTCAAACTAATTCACTTTCTGGCTATGGGATTCAAGACTATTCTACGGGTATATCTGCTGCAGGAGCAATTTTACATTACCTATCCGATGCGCATCACGATAAGTTGAAGCACATCAGCCAAATAAGTCCTGTAGCTCAGGAACGCTATGTTTGGTTGGATCGTTTTACCCAGCGTAATCTTGAATTATTTCAATCAACCTATCCAGAAGGGGTTCCTTTAATTCAGGTTATCGATCAAACTCAAACAGCAATGGGTGCTCGATTACTCAGACAATGGTTGGCATTTCCCCTTAAAGAGCAGGTAAAAATTGAATATCGCCATCAAATTGTTCAAGACTTTGTAAGTCAAGAAAAGTTATTGGATATAACTCAACAAGCTTTGTCGCAAATTGTGGATATGGAGCGTATCGTTGCTAAAATTGCCACAGAAAAAGTCAGTCCTCGAGAGCTGAATCAATTACAAAACTCACTAGAAGCCATAAATCAGTTAAAGCAGTATTTAAAAGGAAAAGCGCATAAGACCCTTTTACAACAATTGGATCAGCTTCCTGATACTAATCCAATCAGAGATTTAATAGGTCAAACTTTAGATCCACAAGCTCCAGTTTTGGTTTCAAAAGGGCAGGTGATTGCTACAGGATTTTCTGTTGATTTGGATGGATTGCGCAGCTTGCGGGATACCTCCCAGTCACATTTGGATGCTATGCTCAAACGAGAAACCGAACTCACCCAAATACCGTCACTTAAAATTGCTTTTAACAATGTGTTCGGCTACTATATAGAAGTTCGCAATACTCATAAAGATAAGGTTCCCGACGATTGGACTCGAAAACAAACCTTAGTCAACGCCGAACGATATATTACAGAGGAGTTAAAGATATTTGAGTCAGAGATTTTACAAGCGGGAGAACGAATACAAATATTGGAGCAGCAATTGTACGCTGAATTGATTGCGAAACTTCAGGGTGGCTTAGAAATTTTAAAGCGAAATGCAGAGGCCATAGCTCAATGGGATATTCTCAGTTGTTTTGCCAAGTCTGCTAAAAAGTACAATTATTGCTGTCCTGAATGGACTACTGCAACCACTCTTACCATTCAAGGCGCGAGACACCCTGTTATCGAACAACAGCTACCACCCGGCAGTCCATATATTTCCAACGACCTCTCAATTGATCAAGACACCCAGCAGATATTGATGATTACTGGACCTAATATGTCAGGAAAATCAGCTTTACTCAGGCAAACAGCGTTGATTGCTCTGATGGCACAAATTGGGAGTTTTGTCCCAGCAACTAAAGCCCAATTAGGAGTAGTGGATAAAATTTTTACACGAGTAGGAGCGAGCGATAATATTTCAATGGGTGCTTCTACCTTTATGGTAGAAATGAACGAAACGGCTTCTATTCTAAACAATATCTCCGAACGCAGTCTGGTTCTCTTAGATGAAATTGGAAGGGGTACGAGTACTTACGATGGAATTTCTATTGCTTGGGCCATAGCAGAATACTTGCACGAGCATCCTTTCCGCCCCAAAGTGTTATTTGCGACTCACTATCATGAATTGAATGACATGACAATCCAATTTCCAAGGATCAAAAACTTTAATGTAGCGATAAAAGAATCGAAAGATAATGTGTTTTTTTTACGTAAACTTGTTCCAGGTGGAAGTGCGCACAGTTTTGGAATTCATGTAGCTAAAATGGCAGGAATGCCCCAGCACGTTTTACAAACTGCTAAGCAAAAACTAAAAACCTTGGAATCTTCACATAGTAATGTAGATAACAATAAAAAAGAGGAGGTTGTTAAAAATGAGGATGTGCAACTCAGTTTTTTTAAACTGGACGATCCAATATTAGAAGCTTTAAGAGATGAAATCACAGTCTTAGACATCGACACCTTAACTCCAGTTGAGGCCTTGATTCAATTGAATCAGATCAAGCGGAGGTTATCTCAAAAGAAGGATAAATAAATAGAAAAAAGGTCTTGGGTATTTAATGTATTTGACTGCTAGGGGGATGTTTTTTTATATTAAAAGCAAGCTATCTATATCAAAAAAAATTAAATTTTATTTTACATTTGCAATCCAATAGATAAAAGTAGCTTAAGGAAAGGGCATTTCTGCCAGAGTCGGATAAGGTTCTTTACAGAAGTTTGA
>CAZOWC010000071.1:0-6063 GCA_964583375.1 uncultured Flavobacteriaceae bacterium | reverse complement strand
ACTGTCTTGATTAAATTGGTCAAGGTCTTGGTTGACCTGAGTCATTCGTTTGTCTAAAACTTCTAGAAATAAAGATTCAGGGTAATAACGAATGATGGTATTGTATTGTTGTATAAGCTCTTCCAAACGCTCTTTCTTTTTGGAATCTATACTGTTTATTGCTATCTCAAAAGAAGCTATAAACTTGGTGTAAAGTGACTCTTCTCTGAATTTAGTCCCAGGAAAGCTGGATACAAAGTTTTCATTGGCTTTTATAGCAGCTTTATAATCTCTGATAGTGAAGTATTGTTTTGCAATCTCAAAATCTTTTTGTTCCAATTTTTCTTGTAGTTCAAAAATCATTTGATTGGCTTCAACCGCGAATTCTGAATTTGGATATAAGTTTAAGAAAACCTGAAGTTTTTCTATAGCTGTGTAAGAATCCTCTTGATCTAGGCTAAAACGCGGTGATTGGAAATAATAACTCTTTGCAGCTTTAAAGCTAGCTTCCTGAACGCGATTGCTTTTGGGGTAAGATTTAATGAAATTTTCAAACTGATAGGCAGCCAGGAGGTAACTTTTAGTCTGAAAATAACTTTCTGCAAAAAAGAAAATAATCCGCTGAGCTTGGGGCTTACCTCTGTATTTTGGAATAATTTGTTCCAATAGCCGATTTGCTTTACGATATTCCCCATTGTTGAAATACACCTCGGCTTGTTTATACTTTTCAGATGTATCGTCACCGTTTAATAACTTTTGATAGTCACTACAAGATGTGCAGACTAGACCTGCTAATGCAATTGACAATACACAAAGCATTCTTAATTTCATTCTGCGAAAGTACTAAATATCAATGACAATGGAAATTTTTATTGCAAAGCTGATATTGAATGAAATTATTAAACCCAAAAGGGGCTAAACAACACTCTCCAATGCCTTTTCAATTTTAATAAAAAGTTGGTCACTGGCACTCACTAGAGGTAAACGAACAGTCTTATCACACAAGGAAAGTGTTTCTAACAATGCTTTGATACCAGCCGGATTTCCCTCTTCAAATAAAAGCGATATGATATCCAGCAATTCATAATGTAATTCGTAAGCCTTTTTAAGATTACCCTCCGCTACATAATGAAACATTCTAACTATGGTTAAGGGCAATGCGTTGCCTAGCACTGAAATAGTTCCAACAGCGCCTGCAACTAACATGGGTAAATTCAGTGCATCTTCGCCAGAAATGACTTGCACATGAGTAGGACATTTTTTGATTAAGTTTTCTGCATGACTCATATCACCACTAGCATCTTTAATAGCAATTATGTTTTCAAAATCATTTACCAAACGAACAAAAGTGTCAACTTCTATATAAACTCCTGTTCTCGAAGGAACATTATAAACAATGATAGGCAGTGGACTTGCTTTTGCAATCTTTTTAAAATGCTGATATATTCCTTCCTGAGTGGGTTTATTGTAGTAAGGGCAAACCGACATAATCGCTTGAAAAGACGAAAGGTCAGTATTATTGATCTCTTCAACTACATTCGCGGTATTGTTTCCACCGATACCAATAACTAAAGGAAGTTTGCCGTAATTCGACTCAATTATGGTTTTAATAATCTGATCCTTTTCATCTGAAGTTAAACAAGAAGCTTCAGCTGTTGTGCCCATGATGACAAGATAATTAGCACTACCTGTAGTGATATTTTCAACTATAGCGGGTATGGCACTGAAATCTATTTGTCCCTCTGATGTAAATGGGGTTACCATCGCAACTCCTAAGCCTCTTAAATCCATAGTTTAATTAATTTAAAATTGCTTTGAGATAGGTTTTGGTCTCCTTTAGAAAAAGATCTTGCTCATTCAGGTCTATATCCAAAATCAGATCGTTCAATTGGTGATTACTCTTAGAAAAACCTACTCGAAGAGATGAATTAAAAGAAGCACTTACCAAATCTGTGAAGAGTGTTGAAGAGTTAAAAAAATTGATTTGCAAGTCAAACTTTTTATCAAACAACTGCTTTAGTGAATCAGGAAGTTTTCCAAAAAAACCAACTGATTTTTTTGAGAAAATATGCGTTTGAATTGATGTCTCCTTAGTTTCCAAAATTTCTTTATTACTCAAAACAATTAATATTATTCTAATTTGCGAAATATCAAATTGCTCTGCAAACCTCAGAAACAGCTCTTCGTTGTTTAAGTGCTTTTCTGAACAGATTATCAAAAGGGATTGAAATTTATTTTGATAATCCTTAGGCTTAGTTGAGATGAGCTTTAATCGTTCTTTAAGACGTAACTGCATCGCAAATCTTGATAGAATAGCCGCCATTAGGAAACAATATTAAAAAAACCCGAATGCACACTGAAAAAAATAATCATTATGGACAAAATTTAAAAAATTGTTATAAATATAACATTTTTGAACTCCTAAAGCTTTAACGAATCATATTCAATTTCGCTGAGAATAGGAATTCCAAGACCTTTAGCCTTCATTTTTTTTGAAGGCCCCATTCCTTTTCCAGCAACTAAATAATCAGTCTTGGCTGAAACCGAACCCGTAATAATCCCACCCAGGGTTTCAATCTCATTCTTTAACTCCTCGCGTGAATATTTGTCAAAGACACCGCTAACAACGAAATATTTGCCGTCAAAAGCACTATGCAATGAACCTTCTTCTTCAACCTCCTCTAATTGGAGACCAAAGGCCTCTAATTCACTAATTAACAATTGATTTTTCGGGTTGGAAAAAAATGCTACTATACTTTTAGCAATGCGCTCTCCAATGTCATCAGTGGCAATTAATTCCTCCAATCTAGCTTGCTGTAGAGTGTTCATGGATTTAAATTGCTTACTCAATTTTTTAGCTACAGTTTCTCCGACAAAACGAATTCCTAAACCAAAAAGGACTTTAGCAAAAGGCTTATTCTTTGATTTTTCAATTCCTTCGATCAAGTTAGACACCGATTTATCTGCCATTCGTTCCAAGGGTAAAATTTGATTGGGTTGAAGCCGGTATAAGTCTGCTATAGATTTTAATAGCCCTTCTTGGTAGAGTAAAGCGACCGTCTCTCCACCCAAACCCTCGATATCCAAGGCTTTTCTCCCAATAAAATGTTGAATTTTTCCTATCCTCTGAGGAGGACACTCTGTTTCGTTTTTACAATAATGCTGCGCCTCTCCATCTTCTCTTTCCAAAAGACTCCTGCACTCAGGACACTTAGAGATAAAGAAAATCTTATCTCCCTCCAACCCCCTATTAGCAGGATCTACTGAAGTAATCTTCGGAATAATTTCACCTCCTTTTTCTACATAAACCCGATCACCAAGTCTTAAATCCAGTTTTTCTATTTGATCAGCGTTGTGCAATGAAGCACGCTTGACCGTAGTTCCCGAAATCACGATAGGCTTAAGTTGGGCTACTGGTGTTACTGCACCAGTTCTTCCCACCTGATATTGAACCCCTTTTAAAGTAGTTGCAACTTGCTGAGTCTGGTATTTATAGGCCATGGCCCATCGAGGAGCTTTGGCTGTAAATCCCAACTCTTGCTGTTGATGAAGCCCATTTACTTTGACCACTATGCCGTCAATTTCATAAGGGAGCGACTTTCGTTTTTCATCCCATTGCTGAATAAACTCAAAAACAGTATCTATAGAATGTAAAAGTTTAGCAGAATCAGGCACTTTAAATCCCCATGTTCTAGCCTTTTCAAGAGCCTCAAACTGACTGCTCACAGCTAGGTTATCCCCAGCTAAAGCGTACAAGAAACAGTTTAGAGGTCTTTTGGCAACCAAACTACTGTCTTGCATTTTTAAGCTTCCAGAAGCTGTATTTCTAGGGTTCATATATAAAGTTTCTCCCTTGGCAGCCCGCTCTTCGTTCATTTTATTAAAACCTTCCCAAGGCAATATAATCTCTCCTCGTATTTCAAAAAAAGAAGGGTAATCTCCCTTTAGTTTAAGGGGAATAGTATTAATCGTCTTGACATTGGTGGTAATCGCATCCCCTTGTGAGCCGTCACCCCGGGTTAGTGCCTGAACCAATTCCCCATTTTCATAAGTTAAACTCACCGACACTCCGTCAAATTTAAGTTCACAGCTATAAGCAATTTCAGTTTCTTTCCCCAATACTTTTCTGATGCGTTCCTCCCAAAGTTCCAACTCTTCCTTGGAATAGGTATTGGAAAGGGAATACATGGGAAAACGATGAGGTATGGTCTCAAAAGATTTGGTTACACCTCCACCTACTCTTTGTGTGGGTGAATTGGGGTCGTGATATTCTGGATATTGAGTTTCCAATTGTTGCAGTTCTTCAAGCAACTGATCAAACTCAAAATCACTTATGGTCGGTTGATCTAAAATGTAATAACGATAGTTGTGCTCATGCAGAACTTTTCGTAAAGATTCTATTTTTTCAACAACTATATTCATGCTATTTTTTTTCTAATCGCAACATTCTAATCTTTCCAAAGATATCCAAACGTTTTGTGATGGTATAAGAATCAAAACTAAAAATTAAAGCTTCCATTTCGCTTTCAAAAAGTGGATTGATTTCAAAATAAATGCGGCCCTTAGATTTGAGGTTTTCCGCTGCAAATTCCAATATCTTTTGATAATACAAAAGTGGATTGTCTTGAGGAACAAACAAGGCCTGATGCGGTTCGAAATTCAAAACATTTTTTTTAATTTCAGTCTTCTCTTTGGGTGAAATATATGGTGGATTAGACACGATAAGTTCAACTTTTAGTTTATGTAAGTCGTTAATATCCCCTTTTATACAGTTGATTTCCAGTTTATTTTTCTCTTTATTTTGCTGAACTACATCCAAAATAGGCTGATCGATATCAAGTGCATTTACGTTAAAAAAGGGCTGCTCTTTTTTTAAAGATAAGGCTATGCATCCACTACCCGTCCCTATATCAATAAGATCAATTTTATGATTTAGTTTGATGTAATCTTCTAAAATCCAACCGACCAATTCCTCTGTTTCTGGACGTGGTATCAGAACTGATGGATTGACTTTTAAATTCAATTTTCTAAAGGTCACTTCTCCCAATATATATTGCAATGGTTTTTCAGTAAGCATGTCCTCCAATGCTGATTTTAACTTTGACTGCTGAGAAGAATCAAGTTGGTGGTTTGGCTCCAAAGAAATTGAAATCGGGTCCACATCAAGAAGTGAACTCAAAATCATTTTAAAGTAATAATCGCATTCCTGGACTGTATGCAATTCTTTTAAACTTGCTCTAAACTGGTTCCGTGCTTCGATTAATCTCATCACAAAGATTTTATCATCCAAATTGGACAGGAAAAATGGCCATTATCACACATAGATTGATCAACATAAGTAAAACCTGTTTTGAGATATAAATTTTGAGCAGCTTTCATATTGGGCATAGTTTCTATTTAGTTCTGTTTAAAATGATTTGCTTTTGCAAAATCCAAACAGCTGTGAATCATATCCTTTCCTAATCCTTTTCCACTGGCTTTGGGAAGAAAATAAATTTTCTGCAACTCACATACTTTAGGATCTCCATTTTTAAATGGAGAAATTTCTGAACCTTGAAGTATTTCACTTGCTTGTTCGAATACATAATATATATGACGATCCTCTTGATAAGCATCAAACATAACATCTAGTTCAACATGCGCATAGGCATTGCCTTCTTTTGGCACTCTCATTTCTATCAAAAAATTACGTACGGCAAAAGCTAGCTTTACATTATCGGCATTCTCTATCACTCGAATCTTCATTCCCTAATATTTGTTATAAATTTATCCTCAATTATAGTGCACTTGATCGTACTGACCAAAATTTTTAATAATTGAAAAGCAACTCACACCTGCCGTTTATGCAACGTTGTTTGTCTTTGGCCGAAAAAGCCTTGGGAAACACCCACCCAAACCCTTTGGTAGGCGCCGTAGTTGTTTATCAAAATAAAATAATCGGGGAAGGCTGGCATAAAAAAGCAGGAGAAGCCCATGCCGAGGTAAATGCCATCAATAAAGTCAAACAAACTTCCTTATTACCTAAAACTACGCTTTACATAAATCTAGAACCCTGCTCGCATTTCGGAAAAACACCCCCTTGTG
>CAZOWC010000070.1:0-6241 GCA_964583375.1 uncultured Flavobacteriaceae bacterium | reverse complement strand
GCCATGAACCAATCGAAGGGCGTCCTGGGAGTTGAGAACCAGTTTGTAAAAAGGTGATCGCTGGATCATGATTAATTGCTTCGGTATACATGGATTTGATAAAGCAGAGTTCATCAACAATTTTTGAGGTATGGGGCATAAGCTCACTTACCCAAGCACCACTTTGTCCGTGTTGTTTAAAATCAAATACAGAACCTGCCATAGGAAAACTGGTCTGTCCAGCAGTCATTCCCGTCAACCGCTGATTTCCCAAAACGCTTTCAGGAGTCTCCTTACCATTCATTTTATTGAGCAAGGGTTTGTGGTCAAACAAATCGAGTTGAGATGGAGCACCGCTTTGAAAAAGATAAATGACCCTTTTTGCTTTTGGCACAAAGTGAGGGATTCCAGATCCATTGCCATGAACCATTTGAGAGATCAGATCTTTCCCCAAAACAGGAGAGGGCCCCATTAAACCACCGAGCGTTAACGCTCCCATACCCAAAGAAGTTCGCGTCAGAAAATCCCGCCGAGTATATTTTTTATTGTGATGGTCTTCGTTACAATTCATGCTTAATACTTTACAAATGTTTCATTGTGATTTAATAAGGTATTTGCTACCATAGTCAAGGCAGCAGTTTTTACAGGATTAAATTTGTAATCAATTGCTTTTTCTCCTACTCTAATAGTTTTTCTTGCAGCTCGAACGTCTTTTCGATAGAAGGTTAATTGAGTATTATACAAATCTTTTAAGATCGCGATTTCTTTGTCACTTGGATGTCTAGAAGTAGCTAGTCTAAAGCCGTATTTAATTTGATCCTCAACCTTAGTCCCGGCTTCTCTCTGAATTCGTTCAGCAAGTACTCTTGATGCTTCAAAAAATTGGATATCATTTAATAGAACCAAAGCTTGAAGAGGAGTAGAGGTATTCTCTCTTTGGACTGTGCAGACCTCTCTGGAAGTTGCATCAAAAGCAATCATTGAGGGAGGTGGTGAGGTTCGTCTGATAAAGGTATACAAGCTTCTTCTGTATAGACTGTCTCCTTTTGTTGTTTTGTAATCGTAAAGGCGGAGTGAAAAAGTACTTTTTTCTTTCCATAGACCTTCTGGCTGATAGGGTTTAACACTTTCACCTCCAATTTGATTAACGAGTAATCCACTTGTGGCTAGAGCGTTATCTCGGATCATTTCAGCAGGAAGGCGGTATCTATTGCTTCGAGCGAGGAAAATATTTTTTGGGTCTCTTTCTAGGAGTTCCGGGCTTGCTTTAGAGGTTTGTCTGTATGTCTTAGACAGCACCATTTTTTTAATTAGTTGTTTGATGTCCCAATTGCTTTCCATAAATTCTAATGCTAGGGCATCTAGTAAATCAGGGTGACTGGGGAGTGCCCCTTGGACACCAAAGTCGGTTGAGGTTTGAACCAAACCGCGACCAAAAATCATTTGCCAATATCGATTTACTGCCACTCTAGCAGTTAGAGGATTTTTTTGATCAAAGAGCCACTTTGCTAAGCCCAATCTGTTTTTCGGCAGTTCGGGATCCATAGCAGGGAGCTTTTCAGGGACAGCAGCATTTACTTCATAAGCGGGCTCGTCGTAATTCCCTCTACTGTATAAATAGGTTTTTCTAGATTGGGGTAATTCTTCCATAACCATTACTTCTAACACAGGACTAAAGGTTTTAAGCCATTGCTTACGAGAATTTTTGAGTTGTTTTTCCAGAGCTACTGTCTTGGGATGATTTTCAATCCAATGCTGTTTGACTAAATTATGATCAGGAAGCGTTTTTTGATTTTGATAGGACTTGTAAATTAAATCAAATTCTAAAGCACTTAATTTTTTGTCAAAAAACATTAAATCGTCCATGCTTCCTGAGAAAGTGCCATTATCACCTGTAGAGCCCTCATAACTTTTTCCAACTAATATTGGGCGGTCTTCAATCTTCATTCCACTTGCACTTACAGGCTTAATGGATTTATAAAGGTTGTCTATTAAATTTTCAATCGCAACCTCTTTTCCGTCTATAAAGAGTTTGATTCCATCTGCCTTACCACTTCCGCTGTAGGAGAATGCGAGATGTTTCCATTGCTCAACCTGGATAGTTTGTTCGGTTCTTATATGAACCATATTTCCTGGCGCTATATTGATGAGTCTGAAATTTAAATGATTGCTGCCATCCAAGTAAAAGTCCCATCCACGCCACCAGTTGTTTTTTCCTCCTGTAGTGCCGAGAATAAATTGTCTAAACTTTGGATCTTGCTGGTTTGTATTGACCCAAACACCTGCAGAAAACGGGTCAACCCATTCAAAATTTGGAATTTCTTTGCTGATGTAGAGACGATCGTAATCTTGCTCAAAGCGCAAGGCATTGTCTTTTACCCCGGGTACAACCTTAGGAGCAAGTCGTGAACCTACATTTTTATTAACGTCTGCAATAAAGGGGTGACCTTTTTTCTTTTTTGTTTTGTCCTTTTCAACCTTGTCAAAGGGATAATATCCAATACGGCTATCCATTACTTTGTTGGTCGAAGGCAACTCATCCATATAGGTTTCCAAAGAGGCTAAGTCAGTCGCATTGAGTTCAATTTCTTTTTCAATTTGAGTGATGCTGTTTTCCAATCTTTGAAGATGTTGCTCAGTAGTTTCATCTGGTAGTGGTAATAAGGGTCCATAATCCCCATCATCACCTGTCATTCCCAGTTCTCTAATATTGTTAAAAAATGCTGTGAGTTGATAATAATCCTTTTGAGAAACGGGATCAAATTTGTGATCGTGACATTTGGCACAAGCGACCGTTAGCCCTAAAAAGGCCGTACTCATAGTTTCGGTTCGGTCAAAGACATAGTTTAAACGCCATTCTTCATCGATAACACCTCCTTCAGCTGTCATGGGGGAATTTCGATTAAAAGCAGTTGCCAATTTTTGTTCTCTTGTTGCATTGGGAAGCAAATCTCCAGCTAATTGCCAAGTAACAAATTGATCGTAGGGCATATTCTCATCGAAAGCTTTAATTACCCAATCACGCCATGGCCACATGGTACGAAGTCCGTCGGCATGAAGTCCATGAGAATCAGCATAACGAGATAAGTCCATCCAATCAACAGCCATTCGTTCTGAGTAAGCATGAGAATTGAGCAGTTTGTCTATCAGTTGCGTATAGGCTTCTTCGCTTGAATTGTTAAGGAAAGAATCAACTTCTTCTACAGTTGGAGGTAAACCAGTAAGGTCAAAATAGAGTCGTCGAACCAGTGTTTCTTTGGAAGCGGGTTCTGAAAATTTCATTCCATTTTCCTCATGCTTTTTTGAAATATAGTAATCAATAGTATGATCCACGGTGGATTGGGCAGCCTTCTTTTTAGGGGAAATAAAGGACCAGTGTTCTTTCCACTCTGCGCCTTGTTCAATCCATTTGATAAGGACGGCTTTTTCTTTAGAACTCAATTCTAAGTTTGATTCAGGAGGGGGCATTTTTATTTCATCATCAGTACTCAGTATCCTGTGCAAACTTTCGCTTTTAAATAGATTTCCCTTGGAAAATGCTTTGTTTCCACTTTTTAAACGAGAAAAAGCAACTTCTTCTGAATCCAACCTTAAACCTGCTTTTCTGGTTTTTTCATCAGGGCCATGACATTGGTAGCATCGGTCAGAGAGTATTGGTTTAATGTGGTAGTTGTAATCTACTTTTTCAGGGAGATTCTCCATTTCAATGACAACGGCATCAGGGATATTTAAACTGCATTGAATAAACAATAAAACAAGAGCTAGTAATTGAAGTAATTTCATATAAACATGTCCCTTAATTAATTCTTGGTTGATTTACTTTTGGCTTATGAATCTAAACCAATATAGAAATTTTTTATGAAACGATTTTCAAAGCTTTGAGGATAATCTCTAAAGGTCAAATGATTGCCCCTTCCTTGCAATATTGAATCCTTGATTGAGCACCCATTTTGTCGCCTTACTATTTGGGTTAAGAATAGGGTTGGTGTGATTCATATGGATAAAATAAACCTTTTTTCTGAGATGATTTGGAGAAGTTTCCAGCAAAGCAACAGTCTCTTTTACCAAAGGATGGGGTATTTCATCAATAGGTCTATAATTAAGTTCGGCCTCGTCAAAAAAGGTGGCATCGATAAAGGCGTAATCTACTGTTTTGAGTATCTCGGCTAAATCGGTATTCCAACGTTCCCATTTATCAATGTCGGGCAGGAATAAAGCAGTTTTATTAGGCCCTTGAATTCGGTAACCCACAGTTTCTGAAAATTCATCTCTATGGGGAATCAAAATGGGAGTAATTTTAACGCTACCAAGCATTTTCGGACGTTCAGCTGTCATTTTGATAAGTTCGATATTTTTTAATTCAACTAATTGACTCCATGGGGCATTATTTTTTAAAAAAGAGCGCATTCGAGGCATTACATAAACAGGGATATTTTTAGCCCCCAAAGCTTCTCTTCCGAGATACATTAAACCTGTATAGTGTCCAATGTGGGCATGGGTTAAAAAAACCGCTGTTGGACTATTTTCCAGTTGATTCCATTGAGACACAATGTCAGGGCTTGCTTCAAAAAGAATAGAAGTGCTGATTTTTGGTTGCTTGACAGCTAAAGCAGTGACCTGATAGTGTGCCCCTAGTTCAAGAGTCAAATTTGAACAGCAACTTTTAGCGCAACCGATGTGGGGCAAACCGCCGTCTTGAACGGTTCCTAAAACGATTAATTTTGGCCTTATTGAAGTTTCTTTGGTTTGAGAAATAAGATTAAAAAAAGTAAAGCTCATCAACCAAAACCACCTTGTTTTCGAGACAAGAGAATTTCTAAGGGTTATCTTCTTAGATAGGATGCACCCCAATTTTAGGCTTATATTTCTCACAAATGACTTCTTATTTTTTTAAAGTATTAAAAAGATCTTTAGAAAATCATCGTATGATGATTTAATCATAAAGAAAATTGTTTTTATCAAACTGCTTTATACGCAGAAACTAATTTATTTATATATTTTTGATTAAATTTAAAATCAACTCATTTCTTTATGAACACATTTAGATCATTTGCTTCTGTTTTAACATTTACAACTTTGATTTTGTTTTTTGGTTGCTCCAAGGAAGACGATCTTATACCTGATAAGAGTATAGGTGAATGGCAAGTTTATTCAATATCAAATTCTGATGGCTCAGTAACCATTTGGGATGAATTAAAAGCAACTTTAGTTGAGCTTATTCCAGAGTATTCATGTATGGAATTTACGGCCACCATAACTGAACAAATCGTCAGTACTACATATATTATAATAGATCAGAATTCCAGAGGTTGCCTCAGCCCATCAATTTCAGTCTATACTTGGTCTATCAATCCTGAAACTGGACTTTATGAATACGTCCAAGGTAATAATGTTATTAATTACATGATTTCTTTCTCAAATTCTGACAATAGAATGACTTGGAAGGATCAAACTAGTGGCACAATTACCATTTGGGATCGTATTGTTGCCGCTCCAGCTGAGAGTACAGAATAATTAATTTAAACTTAGAACATGAAAAAAACACTAGCACTATTTTCCCTACTTCTTATTGTATCATGTGGGGTTCAAAAAAATCTCAAGAACGACCCTTATGTGGGCTCCTATCAAATGACTGTTTTTGAAGTCGATAATATCGGAGACCTTCCGCTCTATCTCGATATAACAAAAGAAGGAGACGCATATGCCTCTGCAATTACTCCACAAGAGGGAGGAGATTTTGATTTTGAAATTGACGGGACAACACTAGAGGATGGTGTCTTTACTATAGAGGCTTATGTAGCGGGATACGACATCTATTTTGAACTTACGATTGAAGAAGACGAAATATCAGGTACTTTAATGGGAATGTTTGATGTGGAAGGCAGTCGTCGTACTGAGGAATAAACGTAAATTTATTTAACAATACTAAAGCGTCTTTGGGGCGCTTTTTTTATTGTTTAGAAAGCTTTTATTTCTGCTAAAATTAGAAATACAGGAACCTAACTAGCAGACCAATTTTCTTTATAAGACCCAATTAAAAAGCAATTAATAGTTTTAGGAAAATCTATTTTTCACGAGGCTATTTTTTATTTTTCATACCTTTTAAACTGGCATAAAGCATCCAAATCACAAAAGCTATGGCTCCATAGACCACTATATTTCTTAAGAAATAACCCATATTAGTTTAAATGTCGCTCCTTGAGTTCGATGATTAAGGCAATAATCAAACAAACAGCAAGGCTTCCAAGAACAGTTCCACCTA
>CAZOWC010000069.1:0-6254 GCA_964583375.1 uncultured Flavobacteriaceae bacterium | reverse complement strand
TACTTTTAAAACAAAGTTATCCTCTTCATTAAAAGTTTCTACAATTATTTTAGGAGTACTTTCACAGTACTTTAGAGCATTGTCAAGAAGGTTTACAATAATATTTGTCAAATGGCTTTTATTTCCTAAAACCTCAATATCTGAAGCATTGAACTTTTTTGTTAAAGAGCCCGATTTATCATTTAAAATCAATTCAATATGACTAATTGCATCGTTTATGATAGAATGCAAATCCACTTTGGACATTTTAATTGGATTGCTGCTACGTTCCAACTGAGAAATTCTCAAAACGTTTTCTACTTGGGTCAGCATACGACTGTTTTCCTCCCTTATCATACTAACATAACGCTCAACTTTTTCAGGTATTGACTTTGTCTTGGGATTTGAAATGGCGTCTAAAGCTAGGTTAATAGTTGCTATTGGAGTTTTAAATTCATGCGACATATTGTTGATGAAGTCGGTTTTTATCTCTGATATTTTCTTCTGTTGAATGATTTGATATAATGCACTAGAAGAAACTAATACAATAAAAAGGGTCAAAAATAAGGTCAAACCTCCAAGTCCAATAATAGAGGAGAAAACATATTGGTCTTTTTTAGGGAAAGAAACTACCAATTCATAACGCCCTAAACCGTTCTGATCCATAAAAATTGGAGTTGAGTATCTAAAACCCAGCTGTTCTTCCAAATAGTTATTTGATTTAATTTTTGTTGCTAATCCCTCGTCATAAATACCAAACTCATAGGGAGTAATAATGTTTTTAGAATCAAATTGGCGCCTGAGAACAAAATCCAATTCTTGAGAGTTTAATCTTTTGTGGATTGGAGTATTGGAAGTATAGTCCTTAAAAATACTACGAATGCGCTGATTATTGACATTCATCCGTTCAATTGTTTTAATTTTTTCAATTGAAGTGGCTATATTATTTTCTCTATCAAAAACATCATTTTCATTAATGATGGTAGTATTTTTGACTTGCTTTACATCAGTCACCGAATCAATTGAATCACCTAGTTTAGGGTCTAAATAAGGTGTGATTTGATAATCTTCTTCTAGAATACCGTAGGCATAGTAGGACAACAAATTGTTAGGTTTATCTTCATCTAAAAAGAGGAATACATTTGCAAAGCTTGCGTTGTCAGGGGTTTCAAGGGAATCAATTAAATTTTCGTAGGCCTTAATATAATCTGATAACTCACGCTCTTGGATTTCGTCGGCAGCCAACTGAAGAGATTGCTGTACAGCCAATGAAAACTCTTCTTCTTTATCTTCCCAAGCTGAGTAAATCCAATACCCCTGAAGCCCTACAATTCCTAGAATTGAGATTATCATAAAACTTACAAGGGAAATAAATAATGTTTTTTTCATAAAAACATTCGATTACATTTTATGACGAATATCCCTTTTAAATTTGAGAGAAACAAATTTCCTTTTTTTTGATCAAAAAAAATGCCAATAGAATGTTAATCCGTTATTTATACTGACAGCTTTCTATAAATTGCCTCAAGTTGTTGGATTGCCTCTTCCAGACTGACATTTTCGATCACAAAATCAGCTAAGGGTCTTTTTTTGTTATCCTCCCATTGTTTTGAAATTCGAGCTAATACTTCAGCCCTTTTTACTCCATCTCTTTGAGTAACTCTAGAAATCCGTTTTTCTATTGGAGCACATAACAAAATTACAAAATCACAGCCTTTAAAAGCCCCTGTTTCAAATAATATTGCAGCTTCTTTAACTAAAATTGATGCATTTTTATTCTTTTCAACAAAATCATTAAAAGCAGCGTCCACAGCAGGATGAACGAGATTATTGAGTTTTTCCAAGGCCTCATTATCTCGGAATACACGTTTGGCCATCATCTTGGTATCAAGCAAATCATTTTGATAGAGTTCAGGGCCAAAACAATCGATGATTTTCTGCTTTAGTTGACCATTGAGCAAATGCTTCCCGACCTTGTCTGATTCAAAACAAGGAATTCCCTTGGATTTAAACCAGGGGAGTAAACTTGATTTACCGCTTCCAATGCCTCCTGTTAAGCCAATGATCTTCATCTTCTTATCAGATAATTTACACTAAGAGGTTCCCAAATCACTTTTTTAATTGAAGGTGGTTGTTTCGTTAATTTCAACTCCATTGCATCAGCCTGTCCCTCTCGTATGTTTTCATAATCCACAACCAGAGAAAAATCACTGGATTGAATAGCATTGAGAAGCGATAAGGGCAAAGTGGCTCTCAAATTAGCTTCAGGGGGAAATAGTTTGACTTTAACCCCAACTGGTATGTTAACTACCTCAATGGGAATTGTTAAACTCTTTTCGGAATATGGCAATACAGGCCAAAAGAGCTGAATACTCTCAACCTCAAATACAAGTCCTTCTAAACGCTCTAATTCAATTTGTTGATTTATGTTTTCATGGACATCCAATGCTTTAAATTCCCCAGTATTGATATGGACTAGGGTATCAAGTATGTTTTTAGGTCCCCTAACCACAACACTGTCTGGGGTAATTTGCAATCGCTCCTCTCCCAAATAACCTGGACGGAAATTTATATCTAGATTGGTGAGTACAGGAAGTTTTTTTGAAGCCATTTTGCTGTACTGAAGGGGAAAAAAGCTTGGAGAAATTTGCAATAATTGTGTCCCACCAAAGAGCTGTTGTTGAATATCAAAAAAATACTCCTCCATATTTAAAATTGGGTCTTCTGGAGTAAAATCAATATCTTTTAATGATATTAACAGTTTGTTTTTAAACAATCGATACCAAAGAATTTCCACGCCACTGGCATTCAGTGTCACTTTGATTTGAGATAGCTTATCGTTTAATACAACACCCTTTGGAACCTCTACCCATACTAGGCTAAAAGGCTGCACTAACTGATATTCTTTTGAAAGTTTGGTACTCGCCCAAAAAGTGAAAGAAATGGCAACAAACAGTAAGAAGAATCGAAAACGACTTTTGTTTGGAAGTTTTTTTAAAATACTTTCAATTTCTCTTTTTTGTGTCGACATTTTGAAACATCTACGTTTAGCTGCGCTAGGATTTTGGTGTTAACTCATCTATGATTTCCTGACTCACTCCTACATTTGAAAATCCACCGTCATGATACAAATTCTGAAGAGTTACTTTTTTTGTATAATCAGAGAAAAGTGAAACCGTATAATCTGCACATTCTTTTGCAGTTGCATTTCCTAGTGGAGACATTTTTTCAGCGTAATTTAAAAAGCCATCCAAACCTGCTACGCCCTTCCCCGCTGTTGTAAGCGTAGGTGATTGAGAAATCGTATTTACTCGAACTTTTTTGTCTTTTCCAAAGAAGTATCCAAAACTTCTTGCGATAGATTCTAAATAGGCTTTATTATCCGCCATATCATTGTAATTGGGGAATGTTCTTTGAGCTGCAACATAAGAGAGGGCAACTATACTCCCCCACTCATTCATGGCATCTTTTTGATATAAACACTGCATTAATTTATGAAAGGACACTGCAGAGACATCCCACCCTTTGGTCATCCAATCGTGATTTAGATCAGTATAGTGTTTTCCTTTTCGAACGTTGACAGACATTCCTATGGAATGCAAAACAAAATCTAATTTTCCTCCCAAGATTTCTTGGGCTTGATCGATTAAGTGATTTAAATCATCTTTATTGGTTGCATCTGCTGGAATTACTTGAGAGGCTGTTTTTTCAGCCAATGCATTTATTGTTCCCATTCGCAATGCAACTGGAGCATTTGTAAGTACAAAACTACCTCCTGCATCTGCAACAGATTCTGATGTTTTCCACGCAATGGATTGATCGTCTAAAGCACCGAAAATTATTCCTTTTTTTCCTTCTAAAATTTTATGTGACATTTGTAAATATTAAAATTCAAAGATACATTTAATTCATCAATTGCTTGGCGTGGGCAATGGCAGTTGATGAGACTTGATTTCCTGAAAGCATAATTGCAATTTCCTCAATTCGAGCTTCTTTGTCTAAGGGAACTAGATTGGTTAGCGTCTTGTTGTCAAGCTCCTGCTTAAAAACTTTAAAATGGTAATGACTTTTTGCAGCTACCTGAGGAAGGTGGGTGATATTAATGACTTGAAGTTTTTGCCCCATGGTAACCATAAGCTCGGCAATACTATCGGATATTTTTCCAGAAACGCCTGTATCTATTTCATCAAAAATCAGTGTTGGGAGTTTGATATAGCTCGATAAAATTGCTTTTACTGCAAGCATAATTCGTGACAATTCCCCTCCTGACACAATTTTCTTTAGCGGTTTAAAATTGCTGCCTCTATTAGATTTGAATCTAAAGTGCAAGTGATCTAAACCATTACTCAGAAAAGATGTTGAGGGCTCTAAATCTATTTTAAATTCAGCATCATTCATTCCCATACGAGAAACCAAGTCATCCAACTCATTTTCGAGAATTTGCACGGCCCCTTTTCTCGCTTTGGTAAGCTGAACTGCCAAGCTAGCCATAGATTTTTCAAGTTTACTTTGCTTTGTTAAAAGTTTGTTCAACTCCTCATCCATGTTTAGCGACCTATTTAGACGAGCTTCCAACTGTGACTGGACGGTGATCAGGTCCGAAATAGAATTCACCTTGTGTTTTTGCATTTGACTGTTTAGTTCATCAAGCTTAGTTTCAAGATTTTCTAATTCTTCTGGGTTAGACTCCAAGTTTTCAAATTGAAATTTACATTCGCTTAAAAGGTCTTCTGTTTCTGCTAAAATGTTACTAAATCGCTGTTCCATGGTAGTAAATTGACCTGTTTTATCTGCAAGACCAGAAGCGAGACTTCTCAATTTTAACAACTGGTCCAAAAGACCTACCGCTTCTGTTTCCATAATTCGAATCCCTTCGGCCAAGGTAGTTTGAAGGTAGTCTACATTGGAGAGTGCACTATGCTTCTGCTCCAAGTCTTCTTGCATACCTTCTTTCAAATTTAATTTGAGAAGCTCTTGATATAAAAAATCATCCAATTCATAAGATGCTTTTGCATTTTCCGCATCCAATTTAAGCTGTTGGTAAGACTCCGATATACTTTTATACTCCTATCGTGTTCTTTTATACTTACTGAGGGTTTCTTTATTATTTGCCAATGCATCAAGGAGCTGAAATTGATATTCGTTTTGAAGCAAACTAACCGTGTCATTTTGCGAATGTAAATCAATCAAATGCAGGCTTATTTGTTCCAAAATACTGAGGTTCACCGGAGTATCATTGATAAATGCACGGGATTTCCCTTGTGGTAAAATTTCACGACGCAACACAGTGTAGTCGTCATAGTCGACGTCTAAAACATCAAAAAGGGGTTCTAAATTGTATTCTTGTATTTGGAATGAAGCCTCTACAACACACTTCTTACTGGGGTCAAGAAGTGAAGATAAATCAGCTCTTTTACCTAAAACAAGTGACAGACCCCCGAGTAAAATTGATTTCCCTGCCCCTGTCTCACCTGTAATACAGGTCATGCCAGAAGAAAAAGAAGCTTCCAGCTCTTCAATGAGTGCAAAGTTTTTTATTGTAAGCTGTTTTAACAAGGCTTTAGGAATAATTAATTTAAAGAAATAAAGATAGGAATAATAAAAAAATCAAGCCTTAATTTGTTTCCATCTAGACCCAAAAAAGGGTGCTATTTTTTTAAGTACTGCTTCTGTTTCCTTAAAGTTAACTTTAGGGCCTTCTTGAAATAAATTCACAATCTCTTCAACTTTGGCATCAAAAAAAATTTGAAGTAAAAAGGCATTGGGTCTTCGGAGAAACAAAGGCTCTAATAGCTGAATGGCTTTCATAATGGCCTCCTTACCCTCCAAAGGTTTGGTGGTCATTTGATCTAAACCAGCTCTGTGATATGCATAAAGTGCTTGACGGTATTCTCTAAAAGTATTTGCTCTGAGATTATCTATGATCCAAAAACGATTTCTAGAACCATCAGAAGGTTTCCATCCTTTTCGTGAAGTTACTTGTGCTAAATTGACGACCTGAAGTGCCTGTTCGTAATATACACTTCCCCCATTTTTGATAAAAGTGTCTGCATCTAAACCGATAATGACATAGGCATAAAAACTAAGAAGAGAAACCAAATTGGATTCAAAACTTGACTCATTAAAAAAGAGTGGCTGAAATTCTTGATAGCTGAAAACGATATCTCGATCTAAAAAGTTGAGTACGGAAGTATCGTAATTGGAATCAAACACAGGACGCTGAGATTGAACTTGTAATGTCGCTTCAAATTGATCATTACTATAATTAGTCAAGT
>CAZOWC010000068.1:0-6266 GCA_964583375.1 uncultured Flavobacteriaceae bacterium | reverse complement strand
CACTTGCCCATGTAAATGGATTTTTTGGATTCAATTTAATTGCATTAATTTGTAATAGTGACTCTGCGGTTTGCTGAGCTATTTTTTGATTAAAGATCATTCTCAAATGTATAAAGTTTTTTATAACCAGAAACCAATTTACTTGACTACTGAACTGGTTGAAAATTCCAATGAATTTCCATTATTTTTTGGTAAATATACTACAGTAAATATCTTAATGAAAGCATTAAAATCAAAGAAGGTTTCTGGAGTTTATTTTTATCATCCAAAGCAAGAAAAGTTAGAACAACATTTTTTTAAGCAGTTTCCCAAGGTTGAAGCCGCTGGGGGTCTTGTAGAACACAAAGATGGAAGATTTTTATTCATCTACAGAAACAATAAATGGGACTTACCCAAGGGGAAAATTGAAAAAAAAGAAATCATTCTTGATGCAGCAGTACGTGAAGTAACAGAAGAGACTGGTACCGCAGACCTTGTTGTAACCAAATCGCTCCCAATTACTCACCATATTTATAAAGCAAATGGTAAGTATAAGTTAAAATTAACTCATTGGTTTTTGATGAAGACAAAATACGATTCTCCGCTGGTTCCTCAAATTGAAGAGAACATTCAAAAAGCCGAATGGAAAACTAAAGAGGAAATTCCCAGGATACTCGAAAATGCTTACGAAAACATTAAAATTATTATTGACGAAGTGATAAAGTAGCTTACTTTAGTTTGACTGCTTTGGGAACTAAGGAGGAAAAGTCACCTTTGTGAAGAATAATATCTCTTACGATACTACTGCTGATGAAGCCATGCCCTGCCGAGGTAAGTAAAAAAACAGTTTCAACACCCGAAAGTTTTCTGTTCATTTGGGCAACACTTTTTTCAAATTCAAAATCAACAGGATTTCTCAGGCCTCTTATAAGGGCATTAGCATTAACTTTTTTACAAAAATCAATCGTTAAACCTTCGTAAGACTCTACACTTATTTTTGAATTGTTTTTATTGGTCTCCTTGATAAAATCCATACGCTGCTTGAGGCTGAACATATTTTTTTTCTCATTGTTCTCTCCTACCGCAATAATCAACTCATCGCAAAGCTGCAGTGCTCTTTCAATAATTTCTTGATGCCCAATAGTTATGGGGTCAAAAGAGCCGGGAAAAACGAATCGTCGCATACGGATTTAATTATACTGACTTTAAAGCAGTTTGTAAAAGGTAACTAAAAAAATCTGAAAGTTCAATGCCCATGGTATCCAACTGTTGAGGGATGATACTATTGGCTGTCATTCCAGGAACTGTATTGATTTCTAAAAGATGAGGTATGTCGTCAACAAAAATATATTCACTTCTCACTACTCCTTTCAGCCCAAGTTTATTGTAGATCAACCTACTCAAATTTTCGACAGTCTTTTGCCAATTTTCTGGGAGGTCAGCAGGTGTAATTTCTTGAGATTTGCCTTCGTATTTAGCTTCGTAATCAAAAAAATCATTTTCGCTGATGATTTCTGTTAGCGGAAAAACCTGAGTAGTATCGTTAAATTTTGCTACGCCTACGGAAACCTCTCTGCCCTCCAAAGCACTTTCAATCAAGAGTTGATGATCTTCTTTAAAAGCCTTCTTTATAAAGCCTTCAAGCTCGTTAACTGAATTTACTTTATAAACTCCAAAACTACTGCCTGCTCTATTTGCTTTTACAAAGCAAGGTAAACCTACAGTTTTCAGAATTTTTTCTAAATCAATGGGATCTTCTTGATTGAGTTCAAAGAATTTTGCAGTGGGGACATCCCAAGCTCGAAGCACGTTAAGACAATCTCTTTTATTAAAGGTTAAAGCGGAGTTATAGCTGTCTGAACTTGAAAATGGAATTTCTAAAAGTTCCCACAAGGCAGCCAATTGTCCGTTTTCACCTGGAGCACCATGAACTGCGTTAAAAATCACATCGAGTTCTAAATTATTTTTTCTATTTTTTAAAGTAAAATCACCTTTGGAAACTATGTATTTATTATTGTAGTAGTCAACTGCAGTCCAATCTGATGAATCGATCGTTATGAGGTATGCATCCCATAGATTGCGATCTAAGTTTGAGAAAACGGTTTTTCCACTTTGAATTGAAATATCAGATTCAGAGCTGAAACCACCGCACACAACACCTACTTTTTTTTTGCTCATTTGCACTTTAACTATTTTACAAAGGTATAGCATTTCACAGCAACCCAAAAAACCTAGGTTTTATTATCTTTGACTAGATTTAAAATCATGAACTTTCTACGTTTTCTTTTCAGTAAGTCTTTCTACATACAACTAATTTATTTGGGCTTTGGAGCATTGGGTTTATTTTGGGTGATTTCACTTACATTAAAGCTGATAACGCATCACCAAGAATATCTAGAAGTACCCAATTTAGAGGGTGTTGCTATCACAGCCCTCCCTTCCTTTATGGAGCAGCAAAACTTGCGTTTTGAAATCATTGATTCTACTCGATTTGTTCCTGAACTACCCCCACTATCCGTAATTGATCATTTACCCGTGGCCGGGAGTGAAGTAAAAAAGAACAGAAAAATTTACCTAACAGTAAACCCATCAGGTTATCGTCAAATTACCGTTCCAAATTTGATCCAAATCACTAAAAGAAATGCGGAATCTATAATCAACTCCATCGGCTTCGAGCTGGGAGAAATTATGTATAAAGACAATATTGGAAAGGACATGGTTTTAGAAATTATACATAAAGGAAAAACTATCAGCCCAGGAGTCTTACTCCCAAAAAAGAGTAAAATTGATTTAGTTTTGGGTAATGGAAAAAGATAACTTATCCTCGGAGCAGCAAGTTCCAGATTCGGACACCCTTTACGAACACTATTCATTCAAAGTAGACCAGGGACAGTCGCCCTTAAGGGTAGACAAATTTTTAATGTCACGGATTGAAAAAGTGACACGGAATAAGATTCAGCAAGCTGCTAAAGCAGGAAGTATTTATGTGGGCGGTCAAACTGTAAAATCAAATTACAAAGTCAAAGCAGGGGATGAGGTAAAGGTGCTTTTTGCACACCCACCCTATGAAAACCTTCTAACCGCTGAAGCCATTGATTTGGATATTGTCTATGAAGATGAAACAGTGGTTGTACTTAACAAGCCTGCAGGTTTAGTTGTTCACCCCGGCCATGGAAATTATTCTGGAACACTCTTGAATGGTCTGTTGTATCACTTTGAACAATTACCCAAAAACAGCAACAATAGACCGGGTCTGGTTCATCGAATAGATAAGGATACAAGCGGGCTATTAGTTGTGGCAAAAACAGAGGAAGCCATGACGCATCTCGCAAAACAGTTTTTTGACAAAACTTCAGAGCGAAAGTATCTAGCCCTAGTATGGGGAGACTTTGAAGTAGAAGAGGGTACGGTTGAAGGGGCTATAGCTAGACATCCTAAGAACAGGCTTCAGATGACAGTATTTGACGATAACTCTCAGGGGAAAGAAGCAATTACTCATTTTAAGGTTATTGAACGTTTTGGTTATGTCACCCTTTTAGAATGTCAGTTAGAAACTGGTAGAACACATCAAATCAGGGCGCATATGAAACATATAGGTCATACTCTTTTTAACGATGCCCGCTACGGAGGCAACAAAATTCTTAAAGGAACCAGCTTTACAAAATACAAGCAGTTTGTTGAAAACTGTTTTGCACTGCTCCCGCGTCAAGCATTACATGCCAAGACCCTCGGATTTATTCACCCCTTAAGCGGAAAAAAAATGGAATTTGATTCACCAATTCCAGCTGATTTGGGACAAACCCTCGAAAAATGGCGTCATTACGCTCGGCATAAGAATTTACAATAGTAATATTTAAAGCTTTAATTTAGTATTCTTGGAAAGGCTGATAAAAGCAATTACTTTTGAATAAAAGGAAAAATTAAAACATACGATTAGGAACTATGAAGCTATTAATTTCACCTGCCAAATCTCTTGAATTTGAAAAAGAACTTCCTCTTGAAAAAACAACAACTCCCGTTTTTATTGAAGACGCTTATTACATTAATACCATTTTAAAGGAGCAATCAGTTGCGGATTTGAGTAAGCTGATGCATCTTTCAGAATCATTGGCTACCTTAAATTGGGACCGCAATCAAGAGTATAAATCTTCTTCTACTAAATCAAGAGCAGCTGTTTTTGCTTTTAATGGAGATGTCTACACTGGCCTAGATGCCTACTCTCTATCCAATGAGAAAATGGAATCAATGCAAGATAAGCTTCGTATTTTATCTGGCTTGTACGGGATCTTAAAACCCTTAGATGAAATTCGTCCTTACAGACTTGAAATGGGAACTTCATTGAAGCTTGGAACGCACAAAAACCTTTATTCTTATTGGAAAACCAAGCTAACTGCTCAGCTGAATGCTGAGTTGAAGCAGGGAGAATTAGTCGTAAATCTTGCAAGTAAAGAGTATTTCAGTGCGCTTGATGCCAGCTCTATACACGCAGAAATCGTGACTCCACATTTCAAAGATTTCAAAAATGGAAAACTTAAAATAATCTCATTTTTTGCAAAAAAAGCACGCGGCATGATGGTGCGTCACTTTATAGATCAGGATGCCTCATCTATTGAGGATATCAAAAGTTTTACAACTGCAGGTTATGCTTACAGTGAGGCTGAAACACTAGATGCTTTAAATCCGGTCTTTATTCGCTAACTGCTAGTCGCCTTTCTTTTTTAGACTTTTTTTGTCGTCTGACCCCATTACTTCCTTTAATTATTTTCCCCCTGCGGGTTTTTTTGTCACCTTTTCCCATGGTATACTGATTTGGTTACCACTAAAATATAGCATTTAGAAATTTTTTAGCTCAGCAGCTATACCCAAAATATTTTCTTTATAGTAGGTGGAAATAAATTCAGAATTTAAATGTGCACTTCCTTCTAAGCCTTCGGTGATAAGAACCTTATTTAAGTCTAAAGAAGTATATGACTTTAGGAGAGAAATGGACAGTGGTGCGTAACTGTAATGCCACGGTTCATAATAAAACCCCTTTCTATTTAGATTTTTGGTGTAGGGCAAATAAAACCCAAACTTTTTAGCATTCTGATCCATCCATTTTTTGAGTTCTGTATAGGGCCCTTTATTGTGAAACTTTTCAGCTACTAAAACGTCTCCAACTTTTGGTTTTGATCCATCAATAATGTCTACATCTGTTCCCCAGTGATGTCTTGAGGTACCGGGAAGCGTAGAATATTCAATGATTTTTTTGATATTTTGTTCGGGGCTAAGTCCTTGAGCCTTATTGGCCTTGTATTTACGATTCCAAATGGCTTTTTGTCTGTCATAGGACCGGTATCCGGATACAATTTCCAATACAACTCCCTCTTTTTTAGCTGCCTTTTGCATTTTTTCAAATGCTTTTCCTGCTTTTTTAGCTAATGGAATAGTCTCTTTATACATGGGTAGTTCACCCATGCCTAATAACATTTCTGTTGTATATGGATTTTTAGGAAATGCGTTTGCCCATAAAGGAGTACTTGCCAGACCAAAAGAGGCAAAAAGAAAATTCCTACGATTCATCAATAATCCATTTAATAAAACGTTGGTGAACTCCGATGGGTTTAATTTCAAAAGGAGTACCTAATACTTGAAATCCGTTATTCAAATATAACGTATTTGCATTGACTCTTGCATTGAGCCATACGTTTTGAATTGTTGAATCTTCCTTTAATTTTAAAAGAATATGCTGAATTAATTGACTGGCTATTTTTCTTCTTTGGAATTCAGGATGCACTGCCATGGCGCGAAGCTGAAAAGCAGTTTGATCTTTATAATCAGGGCAGCAATTGGGCATGGCACTTAAAACACCAACCAATCGACTTGAATTAAAGGCTCCTAGATGAATGGTTTGAGGATGATTGTCATTTTCTAGATGACAGCTATCGTAGGGTTGTTCTTTTCGGAGTAGTGGATTGCGAAGCTCATAGGTTTGCTTTGCAAGAATTTCTTTTATTTGTATATCCATTATTAAAAAATTAACAACCAAATAAGGAGTTGTTTGTCTAGGTAAAACTATCTTTAAAAAATGAAAATTAATCTTTTTTTATGGGTTTCTCTGCTCATGTGTTCCCTCCTTTTGAGTCAGGAAAGAACACCAATTAAAGGAAAATTACTTTACAAGAACACTGTTGTGGTTGCAGCCAATGTAGTCAACAATACTGCACAAACAAACACCATCACTGACAGTGAAGGTGAATTTGAAATTGAGGTAGCCGAAGGTGATGAAATTATTTTTTCATCTGTTC
>CAZOWC010000067.1:0-6354 GCA_964583375.1 uncultured Flavobacteriaceae bacterium | reverse complement strand
CAACAAATGGGAAATCTGATCTTAAATGATGATGAAATGCTCATCGC
Organism: uncultured Flavobacteriaceae bacterium; assembly: GCA_964583375.1. GTDB lineage: Bacteria > Bacteroidota > Bacteroidia > Flavobacteriales > Flavobacteriaceae > MS024-2A. The sequence goes on along the minus strand of CAZOWC010000067.1, from coordinate 6,307 downwards.
TGAATTTTTAATCGGAAGTATTGATGACAGCGGTTATATCAGAAGAAGCGACGATGAACTTATCGACGATTTGGCTTTTACTCAAAATATATTTACAGATAAAAACCAAATAGATAAGGTAATTCGTTCGGTTCAAAGTTTGGATCCACCTGGTGTAGGTGCTCGATCTTTAAAAGAGTGTCTTCAACTTCAACTAGAAAAAAAGAAAAAAGACCGACCTGAGGTAGTTCACGCGCTCAAGATAATAAAAGAGGAATTTGATCATTTCAGCCACAAACACTACACAAAACTTCAAGACAGAGTTGGAATAACTCAAGAGGAACTTAAGAAGGCTTTAGAATTAATCGCTAGGCTTAATCCTAAGCCAGGTGGAGCCTTATCGAGCACCATACAAAATACTCATGTCGTCCCTGACTTTATACTTACTCTTGAAGACGGTAGAATAGAGGTCAAATTAAACCGAAGAAATGCCCCTCAACTCAAAGTATCGAATGCCTATAAAGATATGCTCAAAGGTTATCAACAAGGCGATAAAAAATCAAAAACTCAACTAGATGCCGTTCAGTTTATCAAACAAAAACTAGATGCGGCCAAATGGTTTATTGATGCAATTCAACAGAGACATCAAACGCTAACACTAACAATAAATGCCATAGTAGCTCATCAAAAAGAATATTTTTTAAGTGGTGATGAACGCAAGCTAAAACCGATGATTTTAAAAGATATTGCAGACAAAATAGATATGGATATTTCTACAATATCAAGAGTTGCAAATAGTAAATACATCGACACACCTTATGGAGTGAAGTTACTTAAAACCTTTTTCTCTGAAGGACTTAAAAATAAGGAAGGAGAGGATGTGTCCTCCATTGAGATTAAAAATATTCTTGGTCAATTGATTGCAGAAGAAAACAAAAAAAAGCCTTTGACAGATGAAACACTATCTAAGTTGATGAAGGAAGAAGGCTATATTGTTGCAAGAAGAACGGTTGCTAAATACAGAGAGCAACTTGACATTCCTGTAGCTCGATTAAGAAAAGAACTATAGTATATAAAAAATTAATCCAATTTTGATTGGATTAAGATCAAGGGGCTGACCGACAGAATCTAAGACAGTCTCCACAAAAAAAGGCGACAAATGATAGGCCAAATAAAAATTCCAAGTATTGTACCCAAAGCTCAAATTAGCGACAGCTCCAAAATTTTGAATATCACTGCTGTTTTTAACTTCAAAAGTTTCTTGGCTGATTTTATTGTAATAATTCCATCGTAAAGATACTCCACCATACACCCTCCAAAAAGCAAAATTATCTGGGGTTGCATTCCTCCAGCGCAAACTTAAGGGAAGTTCTAAAGAGTGGACTGAAAAAAATATGGGAGAGGCTGTTTTCTCAGCAATTGTGTATTGCACTTTATCTATTCTTTTAAAAGCTCTATTGAAATTGGTATTGTAACGTTCGAAACTCATTCCAAGCCCTAAACCAGCAGCTATTTTCCCAGAAGCATTCAAGGGAATATCTCTTACAAAACCCCACTGTAAATGACGTGACAAACCTTGTGGATTAAAGTTGTCCTGACTGCTTTGAAGCACCATAAAAGAAACTCCTAGATAAAATTGATCTTCACGAAAAAAATCATCTCGGCTAGCAACTTTTTCTTGGCTCCAAACACTGCTGAAAGTGCATAGAAACATTATGAGTGAGCTTAGAGCGCTCCTAAAGTATTTTAAAAAAGATAAATCGCTAAACATGGGTCATTAAAATATAAAAAAGTGCCCTAAAGAGGCACTTTTTTATAACATTAAATACAACACACTAGTTGATGTTTTGGGTATAATCCCCCAAACGTGTAGTGTAGTTTATTTTTAAAGCACTTACTTTTCTAAGCTCTTGCTTAATGTCCTGTACCAATCCCATTTTGGTATCACTATCCACCTTTAAGGCAGTAGTTAATACATTCTGGAGTTCTTGACGTTTAGCAGCCCTTTCGGCTAGAATAAAAGCTCCAACTTCATTGACTGTAGAAAATTTATCATTCAACTGAATTTTTGCACTTGTTCCGTATTTATCTTGGTAACGGTCAGAGGGTTTTCCAGCATAAATGTACATTACACGATCTTTTTTGTCTAATTTTTGAACTTGATCTGCAGCAGGTAGTCGATTAGCAACCATTAAGGTGCTGTCTCTCATAACTGTTGCAACCATAAAAAAGAATAATAACATAAAAACAATATCTGGCAAAGATGCTGTAGAAATAGCAGGTAAATCGCCTCCCTTTTTCTTTTTAAATTTAGACATAATCTATTGTTTTAGTTTGTTTTACTTGGTTCAGCCTCGGATAGCTTTTGCGGATACATTTGCTTAACGACATCTAACTTTGGCTTTAATTCTTCCGAATCATTTGCTGAAGTTCGGGGGTCGTCATACTTCTTTTGTGCATCAACAAAATTTAATCCAACACTGGGGTAGAGCCTTAAAAACTCACGATTTCTCAATTCGTTATACGCCGCTACCAATTCGTTTTGAATTGCGATGTATACTTTGTAAGAAGTTTCACGATTGTTTTTTAGTGATATAATGGCTTTATCAGGATTGTCTGAAGAAGCCTCATCGCGTTCTCCTTGACAGTAATCACAAGCCTCTTCACCTACACCGCCACCGTTGTCGAGGAATGCTACAGCTAAAGACCTTAGGTCCTGAATATCTGTAAGCTCTTCTTCAACTAGAAGCTGGTCATTTTTATTGACAACTACAGTAAAGATATTTTTCTCTCTTATAATTGGAGGGTCGACTTGGTCTTCCATTGGAGGTAGTTTACGGTTTAAGCCGCTGTCCGTTTCAATGGTTGTAGTTACCAAGAAGAAAATCAAAAGAAGAAATGCGATATCCGCCATGGAACCTGCATTTACCTCTGGTGCTGATCTTTTAGCCATAATTTATCGGTTAAAAATTTTCTTCGCTCCTGATAAAACCATAGAGAGTATTGCAAGGGCTGCTAAAATATAAAACATTCGCAAACCTGTACCTACCCATCTAGATCCACTCGCTGAAAGAATTTCTCCATCTTTAAGTGGGGTCTCTAAACCTTCTGAAGCTGCAAAAGCTATACCAACGACAACAGCGAAACAGCCTATAAAGATTAGAGATTTTTTTAATTTCTGTGCGCTAGAGGCAAGATTCAATAAAGAAAACAGTAGGGTAACAACTACCGCTACTACCAAAATAGCAATCGCAAGTGATACCAAAGGAGAAACCGAACCGAAGTCTCCCATACTGGCAGCCATCTTGATTTCTTCATCTCCCACTCCTATAATTCTAAATAGGAATACAACACCTAGCAAACCAAAAACAGCACTGATAATTTTTACAATTGTTTGAATATTCATGTTAATTGCTGTTAAAGGTTAATTATTTTTTTTGAGCAACAAGAATGTCTATCAAAGTAATCGATGCGTCTTCCATGTCGTTTACAATACTATCGATTTTTGCTACGATATAGTTGTAAAATACCTGAAGGATAATGGCAACGATCAAACCAAATACTGTTGTCAAAAGGGCTACTTTAATACCCCCTGCTACTAATGACGGCTGCATGTCTCCAGCAGCTTCAATTTTATCAAATGCTTGGATCATTCCTATTACCGTCCCCATAAACCCAAGCATGGGTGCAAGTGCTATAAATAATGAAATCCATGAAACGTTTTTCTCTAGCTGTCCCATTTGAACTCCCCCATAGGCTACAACAGCTTTTTCTGCACTTTCCACGCCTTCGTCTACACGGTCTAGACCTTGATAAAAGATAGAAGCAACAGGTCCTTTTGTATTTCTACAAAACTCTTTAGCTGCGTCAACACCTCCAGAAGAAAGTGCTTCCTCAACACCTTCAGTTAATTTTTTAGTATTAGTAGTTGCTAGGTTCAAGAAAATGATACGCTCAATGGCAATTGCTAGACCTAAAATCAAACAAATCAAAACGATCCCCATAAAGCCAGGACCACCTTCAATAAAACGTTTCTTTAATTCTTGTGTAAAAGAGGCCGACTCTGCTGACGCTTTGTCTTCCATATCTTGTACAGTTGTTGCAGCTACCGCAGTAGTCGTAATAGGTACTACAGTTGATGCATTGGCTGTTGCCATAAAACCTAAAAAAGTAAGGGCAATAAATAATTTTTTCATTGTAAATAATGTTAGTTCTTTTAAATTAAATGCGACTAAAGATAAAAAAAAATATGTACCATATTAATTTTTGCAGAGAGGAAGGGATTCGAACCCTCGATTCCAATGCAATTGGAATACACACTTTCCAGGCGTGCGCCTTCGACCACTCGGCCACCTCTCTAGATATATGGCTCAAATAAAGGGAAAAAATATCTTTTAAAAAAAAATATTTTACTTTTTACTGTTCTATTTTTGATTATCAAAAACAGCCTTTGCATTTTGAGTCGTAATTCTACTAATTTCAGCAGCTGACACCTGATAACATTCGGCAATTTTATCTCGTACTAAGGCCAAATAGGCACTTTGATTTCGCTTTCCTCTGTAAGGTGAAGGAGCTAAATAAGGTGCATCGGTTTCCATTACAAGGAATTCCAAAGGGATTTTATTTAAAAACTGATCAATTTTACCGTTTTTAAAAGTCACTACCCCTCCTATACCCAATTTTAAATTGAGGTCAATAGCACGCTTTGCATGCTTCATAGTCCCAGTAAAGCAGTGAAAAATTCCAAAAAGATTCTCGTCTTGTTGACCTTCCAATACTTCAAAGACCTCGTCAAAGGCATCCCGACAGTGTATGACTATTGGAAGCTGTTTCGATTTAGCCCAATGTATTTGCTGATCAAATGCGTTTTGCTGCTGTGCTTGAAAACTTTTATCCCAATACAAATCAATTCCAATTTCTCCAACAGCAGCAAAGTTTCTCTTGTCCAAGTGATGTTTTACCAAATCGAGTTCTTCCTTAAAATTCTCTTTGACCTGTGTGGGGTGTAGACCCATCATCAAATGGACTCGCTCTGGATACGCGTTTTCCAGATCAAACATTCGCTGGTGATAGACACTATCAATTGCAGGAATGTAAAAGTCAGTAACCCCTTCCGAAATTGCATTCTGAATTGCTTCATCCCGATCTTCGTCAAAGGCCTCTACGTATAAGTGAGTATGGGTGTCTATCAATTGAATTTATTTAGGGTGTAAAAATAGTAAACTAAATTAGAGCATCCCCGTTTGAAATGGATAGTGTATTTTTGGAAAAAATGAGATCAGCTTCTTTTATTTCTTTAAAATTCACTAAAACCAAGCACCTCGTGTGCCGAGCTCGAATCAATGGATTCAATGCCAGCTTACTGGTCGACACGGGAGCATCAAACAGCTGTATTCACAGTGACTTACAAGAATTATTTCAACTTACACCTAAAGGAGATTCTTTTGATGCTTCAGGAGCCAGCGAGGGGAAAATGACTGCTACTATGACTCAAAAGTGTGAGCTTCATCTGGGTCGACACAAGCTAGGCAAACACTCCTTCGTGCTCTTGGACCTAAATCATGTCAATCAAACACTACGCACCCAGGGGTCAAAGCCAATAGATGGTATATTGGGTGCAGATTTTTTAATGAAGAAGAAAATCGTAATCGACTATGGAAAGAGAAAGTTAATCTTATAGTTCCAAGGCCTTTTTGGCATCTCCATCCATCAGTATATTTAATGGATCTTCAAGTGCTTCTTTTATAGCTACCAAAAACCCAACTGACTCTCTTCCATCGATAATACGGTGATCGTAAGAGAGGGCGAGATACATCATCGGTCGGATTACAACTTTACCATCGACAGCCACTGGTCGTTCAATGATGTTGTGCATCCCTAAAATACCTGACTTAGGTGGATTGATTATCGGAGTTGAAAGCATGGAACCAAAAACACCACCATTGGAAATGGTGAATGTTCCTCCAGTCATGTCGTCTACTGTAATTTTTCCATCTCGGGCTTTTACGGCCAAACGACCGATTTCTTGTTCAACACCTGCAAAACTCAAAGTTTCTGCATTTCGAACTACGGGGACCATCAGCCCTTTAGGACCAGAAACTGCAACACTAATGTCACAGAAGTCGTAGCTAATTTTATAGTCTCCGTCCATCATGGAGTTTACATAGGGATAAAGTTCAAGAGCTCGTACAACTGCTTTTGTAAAAAAGCTCATAAAACCAAGCTTTACACCGTGCTTTTCCAAGAAGCTGTCTTTGTGTTTTTTACGCAAATCAAATATTGGGGCCATGTCTGCTTCGTTAAAAGTGGTCAGCATGGCGGTTTCGTT
>CAZOWC010000066.1:0-6370 GCA_964583375.1 uncultured Flavobacteriaceae bacterium | reverse complement strand
GGAACTATTGAACTCCCTAACCCGAACAGTGTCAAGAGTCAGTATAACTACGATCCTACTACAGACCGATATATCTTTTCTCAAGAAATCGGAGGATATCCCATTAGTGTTCCTTTAGTTTTAACGGTCAAGGAATACGAAGGTTTGGTGCTTAAGGAGAAGATGCAAAACTATTTCCAAGAAAAAGTTCAAGCATTAAGTGGTAGAGGAGCTAATGTGGAAGAGACTCAAAAAAACTTACTTCCCGAATTGTATATAAACAACAAGTTTTTTGAGTCTATTTTTGGGAGTAATGCCATAGATATATCCCCTCAAGGCTCCATAGGAATTGATTTGGGGTACAGGTACCAGAGGAATGACAATCCTATTGCCTCTGTCATCAATCGCAGATCTCCAGGCTTTGAATTTGATCAGAGAATTAGTTTGAGTTTGTTGGGGAGAATAGGAGAACGCCTGCAGATAACAGCCAATTACGATACTGAATCTACCTTTGATTTCCAAAACCTTGTTAAAATACAATTCAATCCTCCGCAATTGTCTGAGCTTCAAGATGTGATTCCAGGTATGCTTCCTGGAAGATTGGGTTCTGCATTTGATGATGTACAAAATAAAATTGGAGATGTTCAGCAGAAAGTAGATGAGGTTAAAGGGCTGATTAATGAGGGAAAAAATACTCTAAATCAGGCACGTCAAAAAATTAAAAGTTTACAACAAACTGCGAATCAATTGGCGACAAACCCACTAGCTGCTGGAAATCGAGTTTCTGAATATCTCAACGGGAAGGTGACTGAGGATGCGATTCTTCAAAATATTGACATTGGAAATATCAGTATGCCCATTAATAGTAATTTGATTCAAGGAGCGCAAAGTCTGTTTGGAGTCCGTGCAGACTTAAAATTTGGAAATACTACAATTTCGGGAGTTTTTTCTGAACAGCGATCTCAATCACAAAATATCACTACACAGGGTGGAGGGAAATTGCAAGAATTTGATTTGTACGCTTCAGATTATGAGGAGGATAGGCACTATTTTATCAGTCAATATTTTAGGGATAATTACGACAAATTTTTAGAAACCTATCCGTACATCAATTCGCCTGTTCAGATCACACGGATTGAAGTTTGGGTAACCAATAGGGGGTATCAAACTCAAAATGTACGGAATATCGTTGCCCTTCAAGATTTAGGAGAAGCTAACCCAGAGCGAACTACTCTAGACGATAGAGTTTCAAATTTTATGAGTGTAAGTGACCCAAACTATCCTCCTACAAATGAAGTCAATAGACTTGATCCTGATGAGATAGGCTTTGATGGTATTTTGACCAATGATATACGGGATATTGCTACTGTAAAAAATGGATTTGGTCCAACTCGAGTTAGTGAAGGTTATGATTATACTATACTCGAAAGTGCGAGAAAATTAAATGAACAGGAATTTTCCTTTCATCCTCAGCTAGGATATATCTCTTTAAATCAAAGGCTTAGTAATGATGAGATTTTGGGAATCGCCTATCAATACAGTTTCCAAGGCAGAATTTATCAAGTAGGAGAATTTGCAAATGGAGATATACCGGGAACATCTCTGATCCAGGGAAATAGCGGTCAGCAAAACCCCCAACAAGAAGTGGTACAAACAAATAATTTAATTGTCAAAATGTTGAAGAGTAGTGTGACAGACGTACGTCAACCGGTATGGGATTTGATGATGAAAAATATTTATAATACAGGAGCCTTTCAATTATCAGAAGAAGATTTCAGATTGAGTATTTTATATACTGACCCCTCCCCAATCAATTACATGACTCCAGTTGATGCCTCTATTTGGCCTGAATACTTAGACCAGGAAGTATTGTTAAATACCATGGATTTAGATCGACTGAATGCCTACCAAGACTTGGTCCCTAATGGGGACGGTTTTTTTGATTATATCCCTGGAATAACCATTGACCCCAGATACGGTAGAATAATATTCCCTAAAGTAGAGCCTTTTGGAGAATTCTTATTTCAATTATTAGATAATCCAGAATCCGAAAAAGAAAATTATACAGAAGAAAACTCCTACAACAAAAACCAAAAGCGATACGTTTTTAGAGAAATATACAGTTTGACCAAGGCCGCTGCACTAGAGTTTTCAGAGAAAAATAAATTTCAACTTAAAGGTCGTTACAAATCAGAAGGGGGAGATGGAATTAATATTGGGGCATTTAATGTTCCCAGAGGCTCGGTTCGAGTTACTGCAGGGGGAAGAGTTTTGAGAGAAGGATTAGATTATATAGTCAATTATGAAATCGGTCGGGTAAAAATTTTGGATGAGGGACTAAAAGCCTCCAACATCCCCATTGATATATCTGTGGAAAACAATTCTTTTTTCAATCAGCAAAATAAGCGTTTCTCTGGATTTAATATCAATCATAGTGTTTCGGATAAAATTAATGTAGGAGGGACCTTAATTAATCTCAGTGAAAATCCGCTTACCCAAAAAGCAAATTATGGAACAGAACCTGTCAATAATACCATGATGGGTCTCAACACTAATTTCTCTACTGAAATTCCATTTTTGACTCGAATCGTAAATAAATGGCCAACCATAAAAACCAATACACCTTCTCAACTATCATTTAGAGGAGAGGTGGCTAATCTTGTAGCGAATGACCCAAGAAACACCCAATTAAATGGAGAAACCAATGTCTATATTGATGACTTTGAGGGCGCACAGACTAATATCGACATCAAAGGTTTTACAGCTTGGAACCTTTCTAGTGTACCAATAAATGGTGTGCCTGGGGCAAATGCAGAAGGACTTGAAAGCGGATACGGAAGGTCAAAATTAGCATGGTATTCAATAGATCAGGTTTTCTATTCTAGACAACCAAACGGTATAAATAATGACGATATCTCCTCTAATGAAACAAGACGAATTTTCATAGATGAATTGTTTCCCGAACAAGATTTAGTTCAAGGAACACCAAGAACACTACCCACCTTTGATTTAGCATATTATCCTAATGAAAGAGGACCCTATAACAATGCTCCGAACAGCACATATGCCTCTAATATAAAAGATAAATGGGCAGGAATCAGTCGTTCGTTGAATGCAACAAATTTTGAACAATCCAATGTAGAGTTTATTGAATTCTGGTTATTGGACACTTTTTCAGAAAATGAGGCAGCTTCTGATGATTTAGGAGAGTTGGTTTTTCATTTGGGAAATATTTCAGAGGATATTCTCCGTGATGGAAGAAAGCAATTTGAAAATGGGCTTCCAAGTACAAGTGAACAAACTCCAACTTATGAGACCCCTTGGGGTAAAGTTCCAGCAAATCAATCATTAGTTTATGCATTTAATGCTATAGAAGAGGATCGTATCTTACAAGATGTTGGTTTAGATGGCCTATCTGATGAAGAAGAAAGAGCAATTTTTACTAATGGACCAGCTAATGATCCTGCTGGAGATAATTACGAGTATTTTCTTCAAGCTGATGGAGGAATTTTAGATCGATACAAGCGATATAATGGTTTTGAAAATAATACGCCCGTCGCGTTTAACGATACCGATAGAGGAAATACAACCGAGCCAGACACAGAAGATATCAACAGGGATCAAAGCATGAACACAATCGATAGTTATTTTGAATATAGAGTTCCAATAGCTAGAAATATGCAGGTAGGCAATCACCCTTTTGTAACAGACGTTAGGGAAAGTATTAAAGTCAATACACCCAATGGGGATGAGTATACCACCCGCTGGATCCAGTTTAAAGTACCCATTCAAAAAAGCTATTATGAAAATACTTCTTTTGATCCGTTCTTCGATAAAGTAAATGCCATAGATGATTTACGCTCCATCCGCTTTATGCGAATGCTATTGACCGGTTTTGAAGAAAAAGTTGTGTTTCGTTTCGGCACATTAGATTTAGTACGAGGAGATTGGAGAAGATACAATAAGCCCCTTAATGATGAAGTTTTGGCAAATAATAATACCACGGTGGACATCAGTACGGTCAATATATTGGAAAATGAAAACAGAATTCCAATTAATTATGTGCTCCCTCCTGAAATTCAAAGAGAGCAGATCAACAACAACAATACCATAATACGTCAAAACGAGCAATCCCTTTCATTTAGAGTATGCGATCTACAGCCCTCAGATTCTCGTGGCATATTTAAAGGGTTGGATTTAGACATGCGACAGTATAGCAAGTTGAGAATGTTTTTGCATGCGGAATCACTTCCTGGACAAGAAGCTCTACCAGGTGAGGGTTCAGAAGATGAATTTGACAAACGTTTAGTTGCATTTATTCGATTAGGAACCGATTATCAAGACAATTATTACCAGATTGAAATTCCTCTTAAGCCTACAGCATATAGTGAAAATACTTCCAACCGATACAGTGCTCAAGAGGTTTGGAATCCGGAATCCAACTCCATAGAAGTTTCTATTGATCTATTGGCTAAACTTAAAGCTAAAGCACTTCAACAATTGGGATTGGGTGAAACACTATACTTTGATGAAGAGTTGAATTTTATACAGGAATTTTCATCTATTAGCAAACTCCCAGGACAAAAGAAATACAAGTTTGCGATTCGCGGTAACCCTTCTTTGGGGAATATTAAAACCTTGATGATTGGAGTTAAAAACCCTTCAACCAAACTAGGGGATGCCTTGTGTGGTGAAGTATGGTTTAATGAGTTGAGAATTTCGGGTATTGACAGTCAAGATGGGTGGGCTGCTGTAGGTGCTTTAGATGGTAATATTGCAAATTTTGCAACGTTCTCTGCAACCGGACGCTATTCCAGTATTGGCTTTGGAAGTATTGACATGACTCCTAATGAACGCACTAGGGAAGAGCTACTCCAATATGACATTATTTCAAATGTTAATGTGGGGCAATTGGCTCCTCAAGAATGGGGACTGCAGATTCCATTGAATTTTGCCACTGGTGAAACGCTTATTACACCTGAGTATGATCCTTTTTATCAGGATATTAAATTAGAAGATCGCCTAGACACTGCTGAGCGTCAATCTCAACGAGACTCTATACGAAATCAATCCATTGACTACACCAAAAGAAAAAGTGTCAGTCTGATAGGAGTTCATAAAAAAAGAAGTGGAGGGGGTAAGCGTCGATTTTACAGTCCTGAAAATTTTGATTTTTCCTACGCTTACAATGAAACCATTCATCGGGATTACGAAATTGAAAAGCAGGAAGAGTTTAATTTATTATTGGGTACAAATTACGGTCACGCTTTTTTATCTAAACCCATTGAACCCTTTAAAAAAGTAAAGTCTTTTGATCGAAAAAAATACCTCCAATGGCTTCAGCAGCTTAATTTTAATTTATTACCCAGTTCTATAGAGGCTTCAGTCAATGTGAATAGGATATTGAATAATCAAAAATTTAGGCAAGTTTATCTCGAAGGGGTAGATGCTTCTTTACAACGGAGTTTGCCTAATTTACAGCAGCGAAATTTTTTATTTGATTACAATTATGCATTAAATCATAATTTTTCTAAGTCTCTTCGTCTTAACTTCATTGCTGCAACAAGTAGCATCATACGTAACAACGGTTTATCAGAGGCAGGAATAATGAATCCATTTCAGCAGGATAAAAATACACTTTGGCAAGGCATATTAAATACTGGCGAACCCAACAACCATATTCAAACTTTTTCATTGAATTACAAACTGCCTTTTCAATACATTCCCTTTTTGAGTTTTGTGGATGCAACTTATAATTATACTGGTAATTTTAACTGGCAAAGAGGTTCTGAAGCCTTGTCTAAGGTAGTTAACGACGATGGAATACCATTGGGTATTGTCAATACCGTTCAAAATAATAATACCAAAACGCTTACAACAGCATTTTCTTTTTCAAAACTATATTCAGCACTGGGATTAAAATCCAATTTTATTAACTCATTTAACAGGAGGGTTCAAGCTATCAGAGAGACAAATGACAGCCTTTCTAAGAAGAAAAACTCCTTGTTAAAAGTTGGATTGACCAAATTGGTTGATTTAATGACCTTAGTTAAAAGGGTGCAAGCAAGTTACAGTGAAAACAACGGTTCTGTGCTTCCAGGTTATTTGCCATCTGTAGGTTTTGCAGGTGGATTACAGCCAACTTTAGGATATACCTTGGGTAGCCAAGCCGACATTCGCTATGAAGCAGCCAGACAAGGATGGTTAACTGGTTTTCCAAACTTTAACCAGTCCTTTTCACAAATGCATTCAAGTAAATTTAAAGCAAGTGCACAGTTGATTCCCATGAAAGGATTGATAATTGATTTTAATGCTGATCGTGATTATATGGAAAACCGATTGGAGAATTTTAGAGTTGAGGATCAAAGTTATGTACCCAGGAACTCAAATG
>CAZOWC010000065.1:0-6383 GCA_964583375.1 uncultured Flavobacteriaceae bacterium | reverse complement strand
TGCAAAAACCGTTAATTTCGGAATCATTTATGGCGTTTCTGCCTTTGGTCTTAGTCAACAAACTGATTTGAACAGAACTGAAGCCAAAGAACTTATCGACACCTACTATGCTACCTATCCTAAATTGCGAAACTACATTCACGAACAAGTGGACTTCGCTAGAGACAACGGCTATGTAACAACGGTCTTGGGTAGAAGGCGCTATTTAAAAGATATAAACTCTCAAAATGCAGTTGTTCGGGGAGCAGCAGAACGCAATGCCGTTAATGCTCCAATTCAGGGAAGTGCAGCAGATATCATCAAATTAGCCATGATTGCCATTCAGTCAAAACTAGAAAGCGAGAACTGGAAAGCGAAAATGGTACTTCAAGTCCATGACGAACTGGTTTTTGACGTGCCCAAAGAAGAAGTCGAAGCACTTCAGAAGATGGTAAAAAATGAGATGGAAAATGCCTTTTCGTTAGATGTTCCTTTGGTCGTTGATATGGGAATTGGAACCAACTGGTTAGAAGCCCATTAATAAAAAGTAAGGCTGGGTTTTACTCCAGTGAAAATTAGAATAAAAAATTTTTTCAAACTCATTTATAATTGTACATTTGCAGCCCGTTGGAACAATTTTTAACGGTTTAAATTATTTATTGTGGATACATTAAGTTACAAAACAATTTCTGCAAATGCCAACACAGTCACCAAAGAGTGGGTTGTAATTGACGTTAAAGACCTTCCGCTTGGAAGAGTCTCTGCAATTATTGCAAATTTTTTAAGAGGTAAATACAAATCAAATTATACCCCTCACGTAGACTGCGGTGATAACGTAATTGTTGTCAATGCTGCGCATGTCACCTTGAGCGGAAACAAATGGGAACAAAAAGAATATGTGCGTCATACAGGGTATCCTGGTGGTCAAAGAACACTCAACGCTACTCAATTGCACAACAAAAGAGATACTAGACTAGTTGAAAATGCTGTAAGAGGTATGCTCCCTAAAAATAAATTAGGTGCTGATTTATTCAGAAACCTTCGTGTTCATGGTGGTGCAGAGCACCAACATGATGCACAAAATCCAAAAACCATTAACATAAACGATTATCTATAATGGATACTGTTCACACTATAGGCCGAAGAAAAACTTCTGTCGCTCGTATATTCGTTAGCGAAGGAAAAGGAGCGATCACGGTAAACAAAAAAAAATACACTGACTATTTTCCTACTTCTACTTTACAATACAAAATCCAACAACCTTTTTTTTTAACAAATACTGAAGGTAACTACGATTTAAATGTAACGGTTAAAGGAGGAGGTACAAATGGTCAAGCAGAAGCTGTTCGTCTAGCTATCTCAAGAGCGCTTTGTAAAATCAACGAAGAGTACCGAGCTGATTTAAAGCCAGAAGGTTTATTGACACGTGACCCTCGTATGGTTGAGCGTAAAAAGTTCGGACAGAAGAAAGCAAGAAAAAAATTCCAATTCTCAAAACGTTAATTGGTACCGTCTTGTTTTGGCAAGACAAAGTTCATTCATTTATTAATTAAACCAGTTGCTTGAAACGCTACGGCATATGTTAGTTTAGCATCTAAACAAATCTTAAGATTTGTTGCTAATCAAAAGGAACGTAAACTAAAAAAAATGGCAAAACCAGAAGTAAATGACCTGCTCAATGCAGGCGTCCATTTTGGACACTTAACCCGAAAATGGAATCCTAACATGGCTCCCTATATCTACATGGAGCGTAATGGAATCCACATTATCAATCTCTACAAAACGGCAGCCAAGGTTGAAGAAACCAATGAAGCCTTAAAGAAAATAGCTTTATCAGGGAGAAAAATCTTATTTGTTGCAACAAAAAAACAGGCCAAAGACATCGTTGCTGAAAAAGCTAAATCGGTGAATATGCCTTACATCACTGAGCGTTGGCCCGGTGGAATGTTGACCAATTTCGTAACCATCCGAAAAGCGGTAAAGAAAATGGGGGCAATTGATCGAATGAAAAAGGATGGTACCTTTGAAACACTTTCTAAAAAAGAACGCCTTCAGGTTGACCGATTAAGAGCTAAGTTGGAGAAAAACTTAGGGTCTATCACAGAAATGACTCGATTGCCAGGTGCTATCTTTATTGTAGATACAACTCGTGAGCATATTGCAGTAAAAGAGGCTCAAAAACTGAAAATCCCAATCTTTGCGATGGTTGATACGAATTCTGATCCAAGAGATGTAGATTTTGTAATCCCTTCCAATGACGATGCTTCTAAATCAATCGAAAAGATCTTAGGCCTTGTAACCGATGCAGTTGCAGAGGGTCTTGGTGAAAGAAAGAAAGAAAAAGAGGCTACTTCAGATAGCGATGCTAAAGACATGGAAGCTGCAGCAAAGAAAGAGGAGGTTAAAGAAGTAGTTGCAGATGCAATCGCTGAAACGCCAGCTAAAGAAACTAAAGAAGAAGTGCCAGCAACAGAAGCTAGTGCAGAGGAAAGAAAAGAAAAGAAAGCATAACATTTTAAAATAAAGAACTGTGAAAATTACTGCATCAGAAGTAAACAAACTCCGTCAAGCTACAGGCGCAGGGATGATGGATTGTAAAAAAGCGCTTGTTGAAGCCGAAGGAGACTTTGATAAAGCTGTTGAAAACTTAAGAAAAAAAGGGCAGAAGGTAGCTGCAAATAGAGCTGATAGAGACTCCTCTGAAGGAGTGGTATTGGCTAAAGTAAATGCAGGCCAAACTGCTGGAGTGGTTGTTTCAGTAAATTGTGAAACTGATTTTGTTGCTAAAAATGACTCTTATTTAAAACTTGCCAATGATCTTGTAGACCAAGCGTTGGCATATGATTCAATGGATGACTTTTTAGGTTCTGCTTTTGACGGGATGACCGTTGCAGAAAAATTGACTGAGCAAACTGGTGTAATTGGGGAAAAGATCGAAATTGGGTCTTTTAAAACTCTTAAAGCATCATTTGTCGGGAGTTATATTCATGCAGGAAATAAAATCGCTACACTTGTTGGCCTTTCAGGAGCAATCGACAATGGAGCAGAAGTTGCTAAAAACGTAGCCATGCAAGTCGCCGCAATGAATCCAATTGCGCTTAATGAAGAGCAAGTTGACGCTAGTGTCGTTGAGAAAGAAATTGAAATTGCTAAGGATCAACTTCGTCAAGAAGGTAAGCCTGAAGCTATGTTGGATAATATTGTCAAAGGAAAAATTAAAAGATTTTACAAGGACAATACTCTAGTCAATCAAGATTTTATTAAAGACAGTAAAATCTCTGTTGCGGCCTATGTTAAGTCTGCAGGAGACGCTTTGGTTACTGGTTTTGAGCGTGTTGCTTTAGTCTAACACAGCACACTTACACATTATAAAAATCATCCTGATGGATGCTTTTTTTTACCTTTAATTTATTTATGGTCAAAAAGAAATGCAATTGGTGCCTTGGTGATCCTTTATACGAAAACTATCACGATACTGAATGGGGGGTCCCTGTTTATGACGATCAAAAACTCTTTGAATTTTTAACATTAGAGAGTTTTCAGGCAGGGTTGAGTTGGATTACAATACTACGCAAAAGGAGGAATTTTTCTATTGCTTTTGATGGTTATGACTACAACAAAGTAGCGTGCTACAGCGACCAAAAAAAAATTGAACTGATGAATGATAAGGGTATCATTCGAAATCGATTAAAAATCGATGCTACTGTAAGCAATGCACAAGCCTTTATTAAAATCCATAATAGATACGAAAGTTTCTCTCAATTTATCTGGGATTTTACAGCAGGGAAGCCTCTTGTCAATACATTTAAAACGCTAGATGAAGTACCACCTTTTACACCCCTTGCCGAAAAAATTAGTAAGGTTCTAAAAAATGAAGGGTTTAAGTTTATAGGGCCCACGATAGTTTATTCCCATATGCAGGCAACAGGGATGGTCAATGACCATCTAGTAGATTGTTTTAGATATCGAGAGATTGAATCGTCTTGTTAAAACGGCAAATCGTCTTCTACCTCATTCGCTTCTCCTTCAGCAGCTTTGAATACTGAGGCAGGAGGCATAGGAGGCATTTCTGAGGGAGCAGCAGCTCCAGCTTCTTCAATTCTCCACCCTTGAACAGTATTAAAGTATTTGGTCTCTCCTTGAGGATTTACCCACTCTCTGCCTCTTAAATTGATTCCAATTTTGACAGACTGACCAACTTGGTAGGCGTTGAGTAACTCACATTTGTCTTGAATAAATTCAACTAAAATATGCTGAGGGTATTGTTCTTCAGTAGTTACTACCACTTCTCTTTTTCGAAAACCATTTGTTCCGTAGGTTTTTGTTTCGTCGATCCATTTAATTTTCCCCGCTATTTCCATAATGTGTTTTAATTTCAAACAAAAATAATAAAAGTTTTAGGTGGATCTTAGCCTTTCTGAAGTTTTCTTAAATTGAATTATCTTCGTGTGAAAGGCTACTCATGAAATTCGCCCAAAACTTTATTGACAAACTGAAACACAGTTGGTTTGTTTTTGCATTTGCCATAGTAGCTTTGATTCTCTGGAATACCAATATTCTATTTCAAAACCTGAGTAGGGAAGAACGAACAAAAATGGAACTCTGGGCAATGGCGCAAGAGGAATACATTCAAAATCAAGAGCTCAATAATCTGACTTTTGAGATTCTTCAGCGCTCTGGTCAAAATCCCATGATACAGGTTGATAGCCATGAAAGAATTCTTGAAATTAGAAACGTTCAATGGGATGAAAAAAAACAAGACTCTACTGAATTGTATAGTATCCTTAAGAGGATTAAACAAGAAAATCAGCCTATTCTAATTCAATATAAAGACAGTTCAGGCACACTTGTTATAGATCAAAAACTCTATTACGGCAACTCTGCCACATTAAAAAAACTTCAATACTATCCCTTAGCATTACTGCTAATCATCATACTTTTTGGAGCAGTGCTATACTTTGTTTTTAAAACGGCTAAAATTGCCGAACAAAATAGACTTTGGGCTGCTATGGCGAAAGAGACAGCACACCAAATCGGTACTCCGTTAACCTCTATGATGGGTTGGCTTACTCTACTCAAAGAAAAAGATCCAAAATCTTCCTCACTAAATGAAATTGAAAAAGATATTGAGCGTCTAAATTTAATTACCGAACGATTTTCTAAAGTAGGCTCTATACCCGAACTAAAAGAAAATAACATTCTGGAAACCATCCAAAAAACAGTTGATTATCTCCAAAAAAGAAGCTCAGACCAAATAACATTCAAACTTGAACTCCCTAAAGAAAAAATCATTATTCCTTTCAATCCTCAGCTCATCAGTTGGACACTAGAAAACTTAATCAAAAATGGGATTGATGCCATGAAAGGTAAAGGACTATTAAAGATTCGAGTCAATAAATTTGGCTCCTATATCGAGATTCTTATTGAAGATTCTGGATCAGGGATGAAAAAAGAGACTGCATCTAAAATATTTAAGCCTGGTTTTACTACAAAAACCCGAGGTTGGGGACTAGGATTATCTCTAGCGAAAAGAATTGTTGAAGATTTTCATCTAGGAAAAATAAGCGTACAAAAAACTGCTCTCGGACAAGGCACTACATTTCAGCTGACTTTAAATAAGGAGATTGAAAAATGACTATGCTAATTTGTCAAACGCATGAGCAATGTGGTCTGCAATGGCTTTCATTTCCTCAGCGCTAACCTTTGTTTTATTTTGAAAGCTTGCATCTCCCATTTTTTCAATAGGGATCAGGTGAACATGAGCATGGGGAACTTCAAGACCTATAACAGACATTGCAATGCGTTTACTAGAAATAACGGTTCTCATCGCCAATGCAACCCTTCTTGAAAAGGACATCAATTGCTGATAGTCCTCTTCTGCTAAGTCAAAAATTTTATCTACAGCTGTTTTAGGAACACAGAGAACATGTCCTTTAGTGTTGGGGTTAATGTCTAAAAAAGCATAGCTATAAGCGTCCTCTGCTACTTTATAGCTTTGTATTTCACCATTAATTATTTTAGTAAAAAGAGTCTCCACTAGGCTCTGCTTATGGAAAGAATTTCAAGTTCAATTGTACCGTTAGGCACAGAAATTGAAGCAACTTCTCCTACCTCTTTTCCGAGTAATCCTTTACCAATAGGAGAATCAACAGAGATTTTACCTGTTTTAAGATCGGCTTCACTCTGAGCTACTAAAGTGTATTTCATGGCAGCACCGTTACTTTTATTCTTAACCTCTACAGTAGAAAGCACTAGAACTTTTGAAGTGTCTAGCTCTGATTCGTTGATTATTCTTGCATTGGCTAGCGTGTTTTCTAGTCTTGCAATTTGCATTTCAAGCATCCCTTGAGCTTCTTTTGCAGCATCGTATTCTGCATTCTCACTCAAATCGCCTTTGTCTCTTG
>CAZOWC010000064.1:0-6473 GCA_964583375.1 uncultured Flavobacteriaceae bacterium | reverse complement strand
TACTCTGATCGGTGATATCAAAATGGGGGATCATTGTTCGGTATGGTATCAGGCAGTTGTCAGAGGAGATGTTAATAACATTGTTATTGGTGATTATGTAAATATTCAAGATGGAGCAGTGATACATGCTACGTATAAAAAATCTTCAACCACTATTGGAAATAATGTTTCTATCGGGCACAATGCCATAGTCCACGGTTGTAAGATAGAGGATAATGTATTGATAGGGATGGGTAGTATAGTAATGGACCACTGCAATATAGGATCTAACAGTATTATAGCCGCAGGAGCTGTCTTAACTCAAGGGACAACAGTCCCCCCAGGATCAGTTTACGGGGGTGTTCCAGCTAAAAAAATTAAAAGCCTGAGCAATGAGCTTCAGAAAAATGAAATTGAGCGTATAGCAAAGAATTATCTTCTATACGCTTCTTGGTTTAAAACTGAGGAATAAAAAAGCCATCCGAAGATGGTTTTTTAAATTTTAAAAATGGATTTTTTTAAAATCCTAAATCGGTTTTGACATCTGCCATTAAATCTTTTCCAGCTGCCATAATCACACTACCCCCTGGGCTAGAATCTAAAACATAATTAAATCCCTGAGCAGCAGCAACTTTTTCTATTGCTTCTCTGGCTTTATCATACAAAGGACGCATCATGTCTGCAGAACGCTTTTGAAGTTCTTGAGCAGCGGTTTCTCTAAACTCTTGAATGCGCTGTTGCATTTCCTGTAGTTCAACCTGTCTTTGCTGATTGATCAAGTCAGTTTGATTTTGTGCATCTCCCTGATAGGTTTGTGCTTTGGTTTGAAATTCTTTGACAGAATTTTCCATCTCTTTTGCGTATTGATCTTCTAATTTCTTCAATTCACCTTGAGCGGCAATAACCTCAGGCATCTCACTGATGAGTTGCTGAGTATTGATGTGTGCTACTTTTGACTGAGCTGTTAGCGTCAAAGGCGCAATAGAAAGAGTCAAACTGAGAATAAGTGTAGATAAGAGTTTCATAAATGTTTGGATATTAATTCTTTATACTTGAAGCTTTTGATTTTATCGCTTCTATTTGTTCTTTTCTTTGTTGTATTTTTTGCTGTCGATTAATACGTTTTACAACCAGTTCGCTAATATCGTAATTTTTTGCGGAATACAACATGGTAGCGGTAGAAGATCGATCAAAAATGAAGTCGTATTTATTTTCTTCGGCTACTTGCTTGACTATACTCATGACTTGATCTTGGAGGGGCTGGATCAATTTAGATCGCTGAATAATCATATCGCCGTTTGGACCGAATCGTTTTTCTTGCAAACGGATAATATCAGTAGCAAAGTCTTCAATTTCAAGTTCTCTATCGTTGATGAGTTCGGGTGTCAAAATAATTCGTTCAGCATTGAGCTGGTCTTGATATTGCTGAAGTTCTAGTTTTTTTAGTTCAATTTCTTTTTTCCAGTTTTCAATATTTTTGTCTAAAAGGGTACTCGCCTTGTTGTATTCATCTACTCTTTCAAGGATGTAATCCATATCGATATATCCAACACGTGTCCCACGCTGGCTATAGCTTTTCAAACTAAACGCCACAAAAAGCACAAAAAAAAGACTTGTTTTTAGTGTGTATTTCATCACTTTTATAACGATTGAAAGTACTAGATAGTATAGAACAGTATAATTATATATCCTTAATTTATGTTAAAAGCGTTGACCTATAATAAAGTGGGTCTCCCATCCATTAGGAGTAGTAGAGTTTGGATTTGTATTGTCAAAACCATACGCAAAATCAATCCCAAGCAAACCGAAGGCAGGCATAAAGATTCTAACACCTAATCCTGCTGAGCGTTTAGAGTTAAAAGGATCGAACTCTCTAAAACTATTATACCCATTCCCTGCCTCTAAAAAGGTAAGTGCATAAATTGATGCGCTGGGTTTTAGCGTGATAGGATAACGCAACTCTAAAGAGAATTTATTGTATATCACTGATCCATCATTACCCGATAAGGATTGATTTGGGTATCCTCTTAATGCAATGGTTTCACGACCGTCTAGAGCATAACTTATCATGCCGTCTCCTCCTAAAAAGAAACGTTCAAACGGGATATTACCACGATCTTTGTTGTAAGCCCCTATAAAACCAAAGTCAGCTTGGGTTTTGAGAATTAAATCATCAAATACTCTGGTGTACCACGTACCGTTAAATTTGACTTTATAAAACTCCAACCAGCGAAAACGCTCTTGGTCGATTTTATCGAAAAGCGGATTTCCATTTTCATCTTGAAACTCAGGTTGATTTTCCAAGTCTGAAAAGTCTCTTCCTGAGAGGAGTGAATAGGGTGGGGTGAGTTTAGCACTTACCGTAAAGGTAGATCCTCCAGTAGGGAATATTGGATTCACTCTTGTATTGTTTCGAAGCAGACTTATAGTGTAAGCTAAGTTTTTAGCTTCTCCATCTCCGAAGGTAAAAAGACCGGTATAATAGTTTTTTAGATTGTAATACTGATAAGAGAGTGCCTGTGATAATTGGAAAAAATCATCAGGTACTTGAAGCCTTTTAGCTAAGCCTACTGTTAGTCCACTAATTTGGAATGATTGGCTCCTGTCCGCAAGTCCGGTGAAAAAGTCATAACGGTATTGGATGGTGTGTTGTAATGAAGTTGAGAATTGAACAGGTTGTTCGCCTCCTAGCCAGGGCTCAGAAAAATTAAAGCTGTAAGTATTATAAAACTGACTCGCCTGCAGTCTTAAAGCAAGAGTTTGACCGTCTCCCATTGGTAAGGGTTTGTATGATTTCCCATCAAAAATATTCCGCATGGAGAAATTGTTGAATGAAAGGCCTAAAGTTCCAATAAAACCCCCTTGTCCGTAACCTCCCTGGAGTTCAATTTGACTTGCCCCAGACTCAACCAAATCAAATTTAACGTCTATAGTACCGTCATTAGGATTTACATTTTCTAATTCAGGACTGATTTGTTCTGCATCAAAAAATCCTAATTGACCCAATTCACGAACAGTTCTAACCAGTCTGTCTTTGCTGTAAAGTTCACCGGGTTTAGTTCTCAATTCTCTGTATATAACGTGATCGTTAGTTTTGGTATTCCCTTCTACGTAGATCTTGTTAAAATTGGCTTGTTTTCCTTCAGTAATCCTAATTTCAAAATTGATAGTATCATTTACGGCACTTACTTCTACAGCATTAATATTGGAAAATAAATAACCGCTGTTTTGATATAAATTAGTGATGTCATTACCATCTGGTTTAGAGGTGTCAGCAATTCTCTTTTTAAGAAGAACTCCATTGTAAGTATCTCCTTTATCTAATCCTAGAATTTGTTGGATGGTATTGTCACCATAGACAGTATTTCCTATAAAATTTATGTCTCCGAAATAGTATTTTTTCCCTTCTTCTATTTGGAGGTTAAGGGAAATAGAATTTGAATCATTTTCATCTCTGATCAAACTGTCGGAAATGATTCGAGCATCTCTATAACCTTCTTCTTTGTAAAAATTTACTAAACCAACAAGATCTTCTTGGAAGTCATTTTCTGTATATTTTGACTTTTTCCAAAACCGTATGGATCTCTTGTGTTTAGTTTTTTTCAGCTTTGAGCGTAATTTAGGGGACTTAAAAATTTCATTCCCCTCGAAGTTTATTTTATCAATTTTGACCCTAGGACCCCGGTCTACGTTAACAACCATTTTATAGGTATTTTTACCTACCGTGTCTAAAATTGTATTAAGGTTTACTTTAGTATTTAAGAATCCATCTTTTTTGTACTTGTTTTCAATGTAATTTTTGGTATTAGTTAAAAAACTTTCAGATAGTTTTTTCCCCGCTGAAAGTTCAGTGTCTTTAATGATAGTCTCTATCTTCCCTTTTTTAAGACCATTTACTTTTACCTCGGTTAAGGTTGGAAGTTCTTCAATTTCAATTTCAAGGTCGATCTTCTCTCCATCAACTTTAATTACATAGAAATTGATATCGCTAAAGAGCTCAAGCCCCCATAATTTATTGATTATTTCACTTACCTGCTCTCCGGGAACACTTATTTTTTGTCCCTTTCTAAGTCCACTGTAAGAAATTACTGTTTGGGCGTTAAAACTCTTGAGTCCAGTGACCTTTATGGAGTCAACGACATAAGTTCTTCCCTTGGCAAAACCCTGATTTTGAGCGTAGTTGAAGTACCCTAGTAAAAGAAACAATCCTGTAAGGAAATAACTGTAGTACAATTTATGATGTGAGTTGTTCGCTCGTTTTTCCAAATCTTCTTTCTCGTTTAGCGTAATCCACAAGTGCTTTTTGTAAATCCTCTTTTTTGAAATCGGGCCAAAGCGTCTTCGTGAAATACAATTCTGCATAGGCAATATGCCAAAGCAAAAAATTACTTATTCGTTCTTCACCGCTGGTTCTTATCAGTAAATCAACGGCGGGTAAATTATGCGTGTAAAGATGCTCAATTATGGTGGATTGGTCAACTTTTTCGGGGGAAATTATACTATTTTTTACTTTAAATGCGATGGCTTTTACGGCGGCTGTAAGTTCATCTTTAGCTCCATAGTTTAGTGCCAAAGTAAGGACCATCCCAGTGTTATTTTTAGTTTTTTCAATCACATAACTCAATTCCTCCTTGACAGGATTAGGAAGTTCGTCCTTATTTCCTATAGACTGAAGGCGAATGTTATTTTTGATCAGTCTTTTAAATTCCTTTTTTAAAGAATTCACCAACAATTTCATCAATAAACTTACCTCCTCCACGGGGCGACTCCAATTATCAGTAGAAAAAGCATATAAAGTAAGAAACTCAATTTCCATTTTGACAGCTTCTTCGACTACTTCTCTTACAGATTTTGCGCCTTGTTGATGACCAGAAACACGGTTTTTACCTTGCATGTTTGCCCATCGGCCATTACCGTCCATTATAATCGCGACATGTTTGGGTAGTTTGTTCATTTATTCTTTACAATAACACGGAAGATCGCCAAAGGTAAATGAAATTGTGAAACCCATAAAAATATACCAGTCATTATTCGCAATATTACCAAATTTGTAATCCAATTCATTAGCAAATTGGTTTTCAGGATTACTTCCGTCTAGGTTGTCAGTTAAAGCATATCGCGCTCCGACCTCAAATCCCAATATAAATAATGGATTAGGGTTTAATTTTACACCGAGAATAAAGGGGATTGCGATTTTTTCATCTTTTCCGTAATTGGTATATGTGGGTGGATTGAATTGACCGTTAGGTAAAATGTAATATTGATCATAACGAAAATAACTCAGTCCGTAAAAAAGATAAGGTGTAAAGTTAAAGTCAGCTTCGTGTAGATTAAATTCTTTGAAATTAAATTCTATACCAACCGTTGCCTCTTGTATATTGTTATCTGCTTTATAGGATCTTCTGAATCGGTTTAAGTCATTGTTGTTGTATTCAGTCTCCGTTAATTTTGTAAATGTAAAACCTCCTCGAAGAGAATATCGATCTGTCATATTCCATTTATATACCAGACCTAAAGCAGGTGAGTTTGGATCTATATATTGATCGGTTCCAATATCTCCAATGTAATTACTACCTCCCAAAAAAAGCCCAAGCTCATGGAATTGGCTGTAACCACTTGTGGCAAAAACACAGAGAAAAAAAAGGATTGATTTTGTAAACATGAAGTTGGTTAATCTACAAAGCGTAATCGATTTAACGATAGTCTAAATTATAACCCTAAAACCACGTATTTATTGTGTGTTTCGCCTGTCTTGACCCCAGAAAAGTTTTTCTCTTAGCGTACTAAAGAAGTCGGATCCATTAAGTTGAACAGTACGTACTGCAAAAGGGGCTTTTTTTATGTAAATATCATTTCCATTTTCTAGGGTTACTATTCTAGAATCAAGTGATAGCAGATGATACTTACTTCTTCCTTCTACAGAGATTTTAATTTCCATATTATCCGGGACTATTAACGAACGCATATTGATATTATGAGGAGCAATCGGATTGAGAATCCAGCATTGAGCTGTTGGGCTAACTATGGGGCCTCCACTGCTTAGAGAATAACCTGTAGATCCAGTTGGGGTTGATATAATAAGCCCGTCAGACCAATAGGTTGTTAGAGGTTTACCATTTAACTCTGTACGGATAGACAACATTGATGTGGTGTTCTTTCTATTCACGCTAACTTCGTTTAATGCAATTCCGCTTTCTTCTAAAATGGATATTGAATCTTTTGTCTGTACTTGAAGTAGCGAACGTGAAATAAAAGTAAATTTTTTATCAAAGAATAAATCCAAACCTTCAGTGAGCGCATCACGGTGAAGGGAGGTAAGGAACCCCAATCGACCCGTATTGATGCCCAGTATAGGTATTTTAGAGTCTTGAATAAGAGTAACAGCTCGTAATATGGTCCCGTCTCCACCAATTGAAAAAAGAAAATCTACATCTGCTTCAAGTTTATTTTCTTCATCAAAATAGGAGTAATTGGAAGATTCAGTTCCAAGATAT
>CAZOWC010000063.1:0-6983 GCA_964583375.1 uncultured Flavobacteriaceae bacterium | reverse complement strand
TTCCATATCTTAAACATGTTATTAACCATAAATCAATTAAAATGAATATTAAGACAGGATGTGTAGGTTTTCACGTTGCCTTTTCAATTCCAAAAGAAGCAGTTCAAAGGATGGAATCCTTTATAGAAACCCATGAAAAATTTATGAGAGAAACGCACCATTTTGAAGGTGATGTTGAGCCAGTAATTTTATGCTATGCTATATTAAAATCTCCAGAATTAAATAATCCTTTAGATCCATCTAGTGGTGAGACTGGAAATACACTCTATGGTATTACAGAAATTTATCAAGGACCCGAAGGAGCTGGAGCACATATGGAGTTAGGTCAGCAAAGAGAGGAAATGTTTTCAGAATTAGTTGCTTTAACGACTGAATATTGTGTTTCAGGAATACTTGGTGCTCCTGTAATAAAAGCCATGCAATAAACTTCTTTTTTAAATTTGAAAACCCTTCCCAATCGGAGGGGTTTTCTTTTACACTGATGAACATAATCCCATTCCCTTCTAATCAACTGATATCATTGCCTTAGACTAGGATTCCTGTGCAGTGGTTTTAGTAAGGTGTTGTTTAGGGAAAGTTTGTAATGCGTTTGGAATCAGTTTCCTTATTTAATGGGTCCAGTGTCACAAAATCCTATTTTAAAAAAGAACTTTAATTTATACTAAAGGTATAGTAACTGTTATTGTTGCTTTTTATTCAAGCTTTTATCCTTAATTTTACCTTATGAGTTTACTTGAAATTATTGGATGGATAGCTACCACATTTGTGATCTCCTCGTTCTTAATAAATGATATGCTTCGTCTCAGAGCAGTCAACCTAATCGGAGCATTTTGCTGGTTAATTTATGGTGTTTTAGCAACTGCACCTTCTATAATCTTTCTAAATGTGGTTATCGTTTGTATACAATCATTTAAGCTTTGGGGTTTAATAAAAAAGAAGAAAGGTTGAACGAAGTTCTTTTTTTAAATGAATTTTTAAAAAAAACGTATTTGCATTTTGCAACTTCATATATTAATTGTAGATTTAATTGTTTTATTGATAGTAAAACTTTCATAAACCAATTTGTTTTTTTTTAAACCGCCTTAGGGCGGTTTTTTATTTTTACCCTATTGTGGACTATTTAGGACTAAAATAAAATGATTAAATTAAGACTGTTTTAAAACAGATTATAATTGAATAAGAGAGATTTTATTAAACGATTGGGTTGGGTTGGGTTAAGTCCTGTAGTAGGTCTGCCCTCAATTGACTACCATAATAAACATGAACTCCCTCCCCTTCCTGTTGAAGATGATCAAATCTGGCAAGTGATTCGCTCACAATACGAACTGCATCCTGATTTTATAAATCTAGAGAGTGGGTATTACAATATCATACCCAAACCCACTATGGAAAAGTACCTCAGTCATATTAAAAGAGTAAATCTTGAGGGTTCTTACTATATGAGAAATCATCGCTTTGAAGACAAAGCGATGATAACAGCAAAACTTGGAGATTATTTTGGCTGTGAAGGATCCAGCTTGGTAATCACCCGAAATACTACCGAGTCACTTGATTTAATTATCAGTGGCTTTCCATGGCAAGCAGGAGATCACGCCATACATGCTATTCAAGATTATGGAGCCATGCGGGATATGTTTGCCCAAATTGCTGAGCGTCACTCCGTAGAAGTAACCAAAGTATCCGTTCCCAACCATCCCAAAAATGATGAGGAAATCGTTGAGCTTTACGAATCAAAAATTACCCCAAAAACAAAATTGATTTTGGTATGTCACATGATCAATATTACTGGGCACATCTTACCCATCAAGAAAATTTGCGATATGGCCCATCGCCACGGTGTTGAAGTGCTTGTAGATGGCGCACATTGTATTGGGCATTTCGATTTTAAAATTGAACAACTCAATTGTGATTATTATGGATCCAGTCTTCACAAATGGCTTGCAACTCCCCTTGGTACTGGGTTGCTCTATGTAAAGAAAGACCATATTCCTAAAATTTGGCCATTGTTGGCTGATCACGAAAAAGATAAGAACAACATCAATCGACTTAGTCACACAGGTACGCATCCAGTAGCAACAGATCTGGCTATAGTGGATGCAATGGAATATCTTGACTGGATTGGGCTAGAACGGAAAGAAAAAAGAATGCGATTCCTAAAGACCTATTGGCAAAAAGCATTAAAAAATGTTCCCAATATTCTCATCAATACCCCATTTGAGAGTCACCGCAGTTGCGGTATAGGAAATGTTGGTCTGACCAATATACCTCCCACCGAACTAGCTGAACGACTGTATAAAGAGTATAAAATATTTACTGTTGCTATAGATGAGGCAAATGTTAAGGGTTGTAGAATCACTCCTAATGTTTTTACTACGACTGATGAATTAGATCAATTTATCAATGCAATGAAAAAATTAGCTGCCGCATAAACCCCATAAAAAATGAAAATAAAACAGTACGTTTATTTATCAATCCTATTCGTTGTAACAGCCTGCTCTAAAAATTCAGACACAGAGCCTGAAAACAATTGTATTGATGAATCATTAATCAATCTCGAGGCCGCTTGCTATCTTATATACGCTCCAGTTTGTGGTTGTGACGGTGAGACCTACTCCAACAATTGTATTGCTACTAATAATGGGGTCCTTAGCTTTGAAGAAGGGGCTTGTAACTAAATTAAACTTGAAAACAATGGAATGGTACGTTAAAAATAGATGGTGGATTTGGACAATTACTGGGGTATACCTTGCCTACAGGATAATTACAGGATTAATGTACAGTTAAGATGACTGTATTAAATCAAGAGGAGATTGAAAGGGAACTGTCTAAATTAAATGAAAGTTGGCATAACCGTAAAAATATTTTAGTTGGTGAATTTTTTTTCGAAAAGTATCTAGGGGCATTGGATTTTGTGAATGCGGTAGGGTTACTTTCGGAACAACAACAGCATCATCCATGCATAAAATTGGATTATCGACGAGTTGAAATACATATCACAACTCACGACGCAGACAACAGCCTAACTAATAAAGATTTTAAATTAGCTGCTGCTATTGATCAAATATTACTAGAGTGAGGTCAATATTAAATTTCTCCAGCGCACTTTAATTCCTCCACCGTCATGGATTTGAAGCGCAACAGAACCCTTACCATTTCCAATTTTTTCATCTTCAAGTTCGATCATTGGAGTGCCGTTAAGCCACGTTGTAATTTTATCACCTACTACTCGAATTTTCATTTGATTCCAATCCCCCATTTTTAGGGCACTATCCTTGGATTTATCTGGCTTAATCAACCATCCTCTGCCATAGGATTCGTATACACCACCCGTATCACTTCCTGGTGGCGCTACTTCTACCTGCCAGCCGCTAACTTTTGTGCCCTCTACAGTGGATCGTATAAAAACACCACTGTTTCCATTGGCCTCTTGTTTAAACTCTAGAGTCAATTCAAAGTCATCGTAATACTTATCTGTAGAAAGGTAGCCATAAGCTTTGTCAGGACCACTTTCACAAACTAACAACCCGTCCTGTACATACCATAATTCAGTTCCATGGATGGTCCAACCATCGAGATTTTTACCATTAAAAAGAGATTCCTGAGCCTCAATTGAAAAATAATTGAATACTAAAAAAAGAAGGATGTAGTGAGTTTTCATAAATATTTATTTGTTGGTCCAAGATAAATATTTTAGACAATCCTAATTTAATTTCAGACTAAAAAGTAGAAAAGAATTGATATATTAGGAAAAAATCTATGAGAATATCTGGGCTCCTTCTACTAGGAATGATTTACTCTTGCGTTGCATTTTCACAAATTGACCCTTCAAAAATTGATATAGTAAGAGATGACTATGGAGTACCCCATATATATGCAGCGACTGATGCAGAAGTTGCCTATGGCTTAGCTTACGCGCATGCAGAAGACGATTTCAACACTATTCAATTAGGCTATTTGGCGGGAAATAATATGCTTTCTAATCACATCGGGAATAATGGCTTAGGAGCAGACTTTATAGCGCAATTTATTGGTTCTGAAGCGCTATACAACACACGCTATGACAAGGATATTCACCCTGATTACAAAAAAATTGTCCAAGCTTATGCCGCTGGACTTAATAGTTATGCATCGTCTCACCCTAAGGAGGTTTTATATGCTAAACTATTTCCCATAACACCAAAAAAAATGATGCGATATGCTCAATTGCAATTGTTTATTTCCTCCAAAGGGGACCAATGGGTTCGGCAGATCACACAAAATGAACTGACTTTTAATTTTAAAACAGATGATATTCCTAAAGGTTCCAACACATTCGCCTTTAATAGTGAAAAAACTACTGATGGATCTACTTTTCTAGCCATTAACACGCATCAACCTTTAGACGGCCCAGTCTCTTGGTATGAGGCGCATTTATGTAGCGAAGAAGGAACCAATATTTTGGGAGCACTGTTTGCAGGAAGCCCCAATATATTAATTGGAGTTAACGAAAATTTGGGTTGGGCGCATACGGTAAACCAGCCTGATAAAACAGATGTGTTTGCATTGGAAATGCATCCCAAAGACAAGCTTAAATACAGAGTAGATGGTAAATATTTAGAATTAATACCAGAGAAAGCAGAATTGACTGTAAAAATTATAGGAATACCCCTAAAAATAAAAAAGAAATATTATCAAAGCATATACGGTCCTACCTTGAAAAATAAAACAGGAATGTATGCTGTCCGCACCCCTGCCCTATTTGAAATAAGAGCCTTGGAACAGTGGTGGCGAATGAATAAGGCATCGAACTTTACTGAGTTTTACACTGCACTTAAAATGAAAGCGCTACCTGGATATAATATTGGCTATGCCGATAAGAATGATACTATTTTTTATATTTCAAACGGTTTAATTCCCAAAAGAACACCAGGCTATGATTGGGAAGGAGTCGTTCCTGGAAACACCCAAAGGACACTGTGGAAGGAAACTTATGACATAGAGGAATTACCTCAAGTGATCCAGCCTCAATCAGGCTATATATACAATGCCAATCACACCCCATTTCGTTCGAGTGATTTTTTAGACAATCCAGATCAAGAACGATTTTCTAAAAATATGGGTTTTGAAACCTATGACAACAATCGATCAACCAGACTTAAGGAATTGATAGATCAATATGATAGTGTAAGTTATGCAGATTTTAAAAGGATCAAATACGATAGACAATACCCCAAACCCTTTGTTTTTAGCTGGATGGACATCAATCATTTAGACGGCTTAAATCCTTCAGCTTACCCAGAATTAGATAAGCTGATCGGTATTCTTCAAAATTGGGATAGAAAAGCTGATGCGAATTCAGTTGGCGCAGGAGTTTTTGCTGTGTTTTACAATCAATTGAGAAAGTATTACCGCTTACTGCCTCCTCCAAAAATTGTCCCCCCTTCTGTTCTTATTAATGCACTTCGTGATACTAAAGTCTACTTATTAAAAAACTTTAAAACCTTACAAATACAACTTGGAGATTATCAAAAGCTAGTACGTGGTACTAAAGAACTTCCAATTTTTGGTCTGCCAGATGTCATAACTGCGATGGCTAATAGACCATATAAAGATGGTAAGGTTAAAGTTGTCAGTGGTGAGTCTTATATAGAATTAGTTCGTTTTACTGAAAAAGGACCTGAAATTGAATCTGTTATTTCTTACGGTAGCTCAGATCATGCAGAATCACCGCATTATAATGATCAGATGGAAATGTACTCAAAATTTAAAACTAAAAAAATGAGTCTGAACAAGGATGAAGTTTACGCAAATGCCAAACGCATTTATAATCCTGAGTGATTGGTACTCACTAAAACTGTATGGAGGCTACAGCATCCGAATAAATGGTCTCGTATTTACCGATAATTTTTTCAAGAGAAAATTTACTGGCTTGTTCTTTGGCTTGCTTTTTAAACTGTGCGTGCAGCACATCATTGGAAAGTAACTCTTTGGCTCTTACAACCATGGTATCTACATCTCCTATATCTGCTAAATAGCCTGAAACTCCATCGATATTTACTTCAGATATACCACCAGCATTAGAGGAAATTACCGGAACACCGTGCGTCATAGCTTCTAATGCTGATAATCCAAAACTTTCTTTTTCTGAGGGAAGTAAAAACAGATCCGAATAACATAATATCTTATCGATCTCATTACTGTTTCCAAGAAACAGTATTTTATCTTCCAAACCAGTTTTTTCAACGTATTCTATAGCTTTCACCTTTTCAGGACCTTCACCTACCATCATAAGTTTACAGTCAATTTCAGAACTTAAACCTTCAAAAATCTTGATCACATCCATGATTCGCTTTAAGGGTCTAAAGTTACTGATATGAGTAAGAATTTTTTCCTCTTTTTGAGCCAGCAAACTCCTTTCGCATGGCTTTCCTAAACGATTGATCTTCTCTGTGTCTATAAAATTAGGAATAACCTCGATTTTAGTCTTAATATCAAAAAGACGAAGTGTATCCTGTCTTAAGCTTTCAGAAACTGCTGTCACTCGATCCGAGTGATTGATACTAAATGTCACCGCAGGTCGATAAAAAGGATGACTGCCAACTAAGGTGATGTCTGTCCCGTGTAAAGTAGTAACTATGGGGATTTGCACCCCAATATCTAAAAGCATTTTTTTAGCCATATAAGCTGCATAAGCGTGAGGAATAGCATAATGAACGTGAAGCACATCAATTTGAGAATTTTGAATCACATCTACTAAACGACTAGACAAGGCAAGTTCATAGGGTTGATATTTAAAAAGTGGATAGTCTGGAATATTTACCTCGTGAAAATGTATGTTGGGGTGCTGAAGAGCTTCTAACCTTACGGGCTGGTGATAGGTTATAAAATGAATTTCGTGCCCCCTTGAAGATAGGGCAATCCCCAACTCTGTAGCGACTACACCACTACCTCCAAAGGTTGGATACCAAACTATTGCTATATTCAATTTTATTCTTTTTTAGTCA
>CAZOWC010000062.1:0-7070 GCA_964583375.1 uncultured Flavobacteriaceae bacterium | reverse complement strand
TCTCAGGTAAAACCAATACCATTTATCCTTGGAAAAGTTGGGATTCAACATATACAGGTCCACCAAAGAAATGGCATCACGATATTTTTTATAAAGATGGGAAGCCATACTCTTCAGACGAAATAGAATTAATAAAAAGCTTATCAAGCTCTGACACAAAATAAAAACAGTTTAAGGTGGATGGTTTTCTTTAATTATTTACTCAAATAATAAAAAATTTTAAAGATACCTGAGCTGAGAGGTGATCGTATTTGATCCATTTTTTATTTGTATTTATAGTTATTTTACTCATTTTAGGTGTATTGGGGTTTTAATGCAGTTTAAGATTTGTTGGCTATAGTTTTAAAAGCTGAAAGTTTCAAACTTCTTGTTGTATATAACGTGGTAATAAATGTAACAAGCTAAAAAATTAAAGAAGCAGTGAGTCTTACAAGCTTTTCCCTAATGCTAATTTTCTTAGTTTTGATGAGGGACTAAAAGATCTCCAATAAAACAAACAACCTCTTATGAAACGTCGATCTTTTTTAAAAGGAACAACAACAGCCTTTTCAGGACTCGGACTTACAACGAGTTGTTTAGGCAATACAAATAAGAAAAAAATCTATAAACCTCTTGAAGTATGCGCAACGATAGAACAACAAAAAGTGTCTTTTTATGCCGAGACAATTAATGAATCAATAAAAGTAATTCATATTGCAGACACCCACTTATTTAAAGATGATGAGAGAGGAATTCCTTATCAAGCGTATAGTAACAGAATGGCAAAGGCGTATAACCAAACTATACATTTTCAAACGCAAACGAAAACAAATCCAGAATTTGCCTTTGAAGAAGCATTAGCTTATGCGAAAGCAGTCCATGCCGATTTGATAACCTTAGTTGGGGATATTTTCAGCTTTCCATCTGAATCGGCAATAGAATGGGTTTTATTGAAATTGAAGGATACCGGTATTCCATACATTTACATCGCTGGAAATCATGATTGGCATTATGAAGGGATGGAGGGGACGTTAGAGTCTTTGCGTGATACTTGGATTGAAAAAAGATTACTGCCCTTATATCAAGGAAATAATCCTTTAATGGCAGCTTATGAAATCAAAGGAATCCGATTTATAGCGATTGATAATTCTATCTATCAAATTAATGAGGACCAGTTGGCTTTTTTTAATGAACAAGTTGAAACGAGAATGCCATTGGTTTTATTGGTTCATATTCCAATGTATGCTCCTGGAAAGAATATTTCATTTGGTTGCGGAAATCCGAATTGGGGAGCCGCCACTGATCGTAATTATAAATTAGAAAAAAGACCAAAATGGCCAGAAAGTGGACATACGAAAACGACGCTTACTTTTCACAAGAACGTTTTTAATGCGCCAAATTTATTAGGCATTTTTGCAGGTCATATTCATCAAAATTCAATTGAAATCATTAAAGGAAAAACTCAAGTTGTAGCTGATGATAATGCTAGTGGAGGGTATTTGGACATCAACTTTTTGCCTCTGGAAGAACAAGATAAAAAGCTAATTATATCATGATTATTTTAATTTAAAGCAGAGTGATGGTATAAGATTAATGGCTACAAAAAAATTTAATATTAATAATTTAGAGGTCCTTGAGGATATGATCCAAGAAATGTTTTCATATGTAGTTTGAAATAATTCAAATACGATTACAAGTGTAATTAAATTATACAATCAACAAATTATCACAAATGTAAAATCCTATAGTCATTATAAATCTAATAAGATTTACTTAATAATTTATCACTCTGGGACTACAAATTCTATCCTTATTCGTCGTTAAAATTAGTCCGCAATGTTTTCTAACCAACATTAATCCAAACACTTGGGCATGGGTTTTAGAAAACGGTTTTTCTATTGAAGCAGGGGCATGGGATTTGATAAGTAACCTTTTCTTACTAAATTAGGGGTCTTATAAATCATAAATCAATTAAAATGAAAAAACTATTATTTGTATCCGCGTTTCTTATTTCATTAGGAGTTTGTGCTCAAACAAGCATAAGGGTAATCAATCTTGATGTAAAAATGGGTAGAGCCGATGAGGTTGCGAGACTTTTTGCAGAGTGGAGTGATGCAGAAAGAAAATCTGGTTCTTCAATTCTTCAAGGAGTAAACTATTTGAGCTCAGATGTTACTCATAGGGTTATTCTAGTTGGAGATCCAGCAAATTGGGGATACAAGGTTGAAAAATCAGATTCTGAATGGGATGCTTATATCGGAAAAATTCAAAAAAACATTAATGGCGGAACTGGTTCTATGGTAATGACGAACTTAAGATGGAGAGAAGGGGATTCTGATAAAAATAAAACACACAAAAATTGGGAAATGATTGTTCATGAACCAAACAAATTTGTAAAAGCTTATGATAAATTCATAAAAGAAATTGGAGATGTGTTAGGCGATAGAGTGGTTGCTTTGGAATCTATTGATATGGGCGGTTTAGGGGGGACCCATAATACATGGTTAAGTGGAGAAAATCTTAATGACTTGATTCTAACAGAAAGAGCCATTCAAAAAACAAAAGCATTTAAAGATTTTATTGCTGAAAGAGGAAAGGTTGAAATAGTAAAAAGTTATTTGTCTAATAATATTCATGTATTTAGGTAAAGCAAGCCCTCCCAAGTGAAGGGTTTTTCATTTTCAGCAATGGACACAACGCCTAATCCTTTTAACCTCTGATATCATTGGCTTAACATGGGATTCCTGTGCACGGTTTTAGGTTGGAGTTATTTAGAGAAAGTTTGTAGTGTTTTGTAAAAAGCTCCATTCTCTATATCTTAGAGGTATTATTAATCATAAATCAATTAAAATGAAAAAGTTTTTTAGTCTTTTTAGTTTCCTAGTAGCCTCAATTTTATTTTCTCAAAATGTTGTAGAGATTCACTATAGACATGTTCCTGCTGAACATATTGCAGAATTTGAAACTAAAGAAATGGATCATTGGTCTAAAGTAAAACAGAATGCTATTGACAATGAAAATCTTTTAGCAACTGCTTTTTTCAGAGTCGCAGATGCTGGCTTAATAGAAGATGAGTCATCTCCTACTCATGCATTTGTTTTAGTATATAAAGACTTTGATCAATTAGCTAACTCAAACAAAATATGGTCTAGTGCAGAAAAAGTACTTGGAATGAATCCAAGTTATATTTCTACAGATGATATTTCTAAAGTCATGATGATTCAACGATATAAACTAATAGATGAATTAAGTCCTTTGAGGGAGTTTAAATATGCTGTTTGGAATTATTCAAAACCAAAAGATATGGGAGGGTTTGTAAATGAAAACCTAAAACTATGGAAACCTTATTTTGAGAAGAGAGTAGGTAAAAACGGTTTAGCTGGATGGGGAATTTTAGCACGTGTTTATCCTCAAGGAATGGATCAATCAAGTCTCCTTTCTTATGATCATTACACAGATCTTGCGAGTGCTATGCAAGCACTTTCTCCAATGGATTTCGATCAATCTATATTAGGTAAATCAAAAATGTCTGAATATAATCCTGACGGATTTAGATATCGAGTTCTATTAGAACTTCTTCAATTTCAAGGAAGTGTCAACTAAATAAACAAGCCTTCCCAAGCGGAGGGTTTTTTTACACCCAATCTCTACATCTTAGAGATATTATTAATCATAAAATAATTAAAATGAAAAAGTTTTTAATAAGAAGAGAAATGAAGGGAGCATCCTCTATACCAAAACACGAAATGAATAAAGGAGGGAAAGCCTCAGAAGATGTGTTAGAAGAAATGCGTAATGAAGGAAAAATGATACAGCAAGAGACGAGTTATGTTGCTGGTGACAATGTTTTTTGTGTTTATAATGCTGAGAACGAGGCATTAATAAAAGAACATGCTGAACGATCTGGTGGAGTAGCAACTGAAATCACGGAAATTTCAACAGTTATTAAGCATAATACGTCAGTTGTAAGCTAATAACTTAAAATATTACACTCGAAAAGTTGGGGGTTTTTCTTTTACACCAATGAGGACAATCAAAACCCCCTCTAATCAATTGCTGTAACTGACGTAACCCAATGTTCTCTTGTGAAAACATGGGGGTGGTTTGTTTATTTTTTCTGTGGATACGTGATGGGGAGAAACTAAAACCCTCTTAGTACCCCTAAAACAAACACAAGGGCATGGGTTTTAGAAAAAAGTTTTTCTATTGGGACATGAGGATGGGATGGGATTTGATATATAATCTATTCTTTCTAAATTAAGTTTTTAATTGATTAAATTAATTATTAAAGTTCCTGAATTAAATCATTAGATTTTTCGTAAGCAAATGGAGTTTAAAACTAAAATAAAAGCTTTTTATGAGGATATAAGTAAAAAGAGCTTTAATTCATTTCAAGATGCAAGAGAAAAAGCTGCATTATTAGGAAAAAATCTATTTCTTTTTAAAGAATTTGATTTAAGAGGAACTGAAAATTTACCCCAAGAATCGGGGATTATTTTCATTTATAATCATATTTCTAATAACCCAAACTATACTTTAGAAGATGATTTTCAAATCACACTTGACAGCCACTTTATAAGCAGTATGATTTCACAAAACTATTATAAAAAACCTGGTGTTCGTGTTATAAGGAATAGCCTCGATAATGAAAAAAAGCATTTAGAATACTATAATTTATTTAATTATATCAGAGTTTATGCAAAAGACTTTATTCCAAATAATGTAACACAAAAAGATCTTGATGAATCAAAAAATATTTTTTATAGCTTATGCCACTCAACTCTTTTGGAAAAAGAAAATTTAATTATTAATCCAGAGGGGAAGTCATCAAGTACTGAAAATTCACCTTCAGATTTCAAGGCTGGAATTTTTAAAATGATTATAAAATCAAAATTAGATCCTTTAATAGTACCATTAGTAATGGTGAATTTTGACTATCTCAATTCAGAAACTACTTACCGTTGTGAAATAAAAAAACCTTTTAGACTCTCTTCTAAATTAAATGATTTAAAAAATAAAAAAGATTTAAATGATTTTGTAATATCATTTCAAGAAAAATATTCTTTATGGGTTGAAGATTTAAGAAAAGTAAGTTCTAGCTATGAAGATGAAATTAGATTATTAATTGAAAAGAAAAACAAACACTCACAAAGAAAAAATTTGATTGTTTTTTATGGCAGTTCAACTTTCAGATTATGGGATAAAATTGAAAATGATTTCAGTTCCTTTAATGTATTAAATTTTGGTTTTGGAGGTGCATATATTGAGGATTGCCTAAAATATTTTGATTCATTATTTTTTGATCTAAATCCAAATGGAGTAGTACTTTATGTTGGAGGAAATGATTTATCCTTAAATTATACACCAAAAAAAATATTTGATCTTATCAAAAAACTCACAGTAAAATTCCACAAAAAACTACCTCAATGTAAATTATTCATTGTTTCAATTAAACCGAGTTATCACAGGATTAAAAAGATGAAGAAAATTATTACCCTAAATCAAATGATAAAAAACTACTTTGATAAATCTGACAGGGTGTTTTATGTCAATATTTTTGACTTATTTTTTGACTGCAAGAAGAAAATTGTAAAAAAGTATTATCTAATTGACAATTTACACCTAAGTAGTGAAGGCTACGCTGTATGGAAAAGAGAAATTCAAAAATCAATTATTAAAGAGTTAAATTATCTTATTTAAAACACATCATGTATTTGCATAGAAAATCCTAAAACTTCTAAAGCATCACTAATCCAAACTAAGGGGCGCGGGTTATAGAAAAAGGTTTTTTATTGAAACAGGTGATGGGATTTGATAGGTAATCCTTCCGTTGTTAAGCTTTATTCATTTTTCTCAAAAATCATACAGTGTTGCCAAGGAAGATTATCAATGTTTTCTTTTAACTTAAACCCAGCTGCTTCCATTTCTGTGATAGATTGTTTTTCAGTCATTTTGTGAATTTTTTTAATTGGAACAGATGATTCTTCACCCCTGTATTCAATTAAAAACAACTTTCCATTCGGTTTTAAAGCATTTTTAATAGACTCAACCATTTCAGCAGGATAACTAAATTCATGATAAACATCAACAAGTAAAATTTTATCAAGTGAGTTTTTGGGTAAATTGATACTTTTCTCAGACCCGAGAAACGTCTCAACGTTAGATACCCTTTTTGATCTTTTTTTTAGCTCAATCAACTCTAACATTTCGGGTTGAATATCTACAGCATAAACCAAACCATTTTTTGCCAATGAAGCCATCTTAAAGACATGATATCCTGAACCTGCTCCAATATCTGCAATGGTATCATTAGTTTTGATTTTCATGTTTTTAATCAACGTAGAAACATTCTCTTCTATTTCTCTTTCTGATCTTTCTAACCAATTAATTCCTTGAAATCCCATTACGTAAGCAATTTCTCTTCCCATATACCATTTCCCTATACCATTAAAATCACCTCTTTTATAAGTATACTTTGTGTCGATGCTATCTGCCTGTGCAATTGATTCATTTGAAGTTAAAAAGCAACTTATTAATATTATAAGAATTGAGAAGTTTTTCATAAGATCAAATTAAATCAAATTTGACTAATCTGGGTCAGAATGGAAAATATTTTCTTTCACACCAATGGATAAAATCTAAGTCTATCATAATCGATTGTCATTACTGCCTTAACCCTAAGGTCCCTTGAAGTGATTTTTAGGGGTGGGAAGTGTTTGGAGGAAGGTTGTACAAGTGTTTTGTAAGTACCCTCATTATTTCTATCTTGGAAAGATTATTAACAATAAACCAATTAAAATGAAGAAATATATAATAGCCTTTATAGCAACATTTTTGACTGCTATAGTTGCAAGTATCATACCTGGCATCTTATTTTATGCTCCTAAACAAGTTGAATGGAGTCAACTTTATCCAGGTGTAGTAAGCGAAACTCCAGATCCTATGTTTATGTTGATTGCTTCTACAGCGCTAATTATTCTATGCATTGTAAGCTTTGACAAAATGGGAATAAATGACATTAAAAAAGGAGCTATTACTGGTGTTTGGTTTGGTGCTTTAATCTTTACTTTTTTTGGTTTTCAGTTTATGGG
>CAZOWC010000061.1:0-7095 GCA_964583375.1 uncultured Flavobacteriaceae bacterium | reverse complement strand
CAGAGGTAAACCTAGGGGATGAAGTGGTGCCTATTGTCTGCGGTGCTCCCAACGTAGCCAAGGGGCAAAAAGTTTTAGTAGCGACAGTGGGTAGCAAACTTACATTTCAAGACGGAAAAGAACTTAAAATCAGAAAGAATAAGATTCGCGGTGAAGTCAGTATGGGCATGATCTGTGCCGAAGATGAACTAGGGCTTGGAGACAACCATGACGGAATAATGGTTTTAGACCAAGATCAAAAAGTCGGTACACCAGCTGCATCCCTATTTGATATAGAAGAAGACAGCGTATATGAAATTGGTTTAACCCCCAACCGCGCAGATGCAATGAGCCACCTGGGCGTTGCAAGGGATCTCAAAGCCCTTTGTATGCTGAGACAAATACCTTTTGAATGGTCGTATCCTGATACCTCGTCTTTTCATGTAGACAACACTCAAAATACCATTCCCGTAAAGGTAGAAGACCTAGAAAAGTGCACGCAATATTACGGAGTAACGATTTCCAACCTAAAAGTCGCTCCCTCTCCGCTATGGCTTCAAAATAGATTAAAAGCCATTGGAATTAACCCAAAAAATAATATTGTTGACGTCACCAACTATGTGATGCATGAATTGGGACAACCACTTCATGCCTTTGATGCAAGTAAAATTCAAAATCATGTAGTAGTAAAAACTTTTGAAGAAGGAACTCCTTTTACAACCTTAGATGATATAGAGCGGAAATTACAATCCCAAGACCTGGTCATAGGAGATGATAATCAAGGGCATTGTATCGCTGGAGTATTTGGCGGAAAGGATTCGGGTGTTAGTGAAACTACCACTGCGATCTTTTTAGAAAGTGCCTATTTTGATCCAGTAAGCATTCGTAAAACTGCCAAATACCACGGACTCAATACAGATGCCTCGTTCCGATTTGAGAGAGGTATCGATCCTGAAATCGGAATAAACGCCTTGAAGCGTGCAGCGATTTTAATCAAACAGCTAGGCGGAGGAGTAATTTCGAGTGAAGTTCAAGAGTTCTCCAAACCTTTAGAAGCTGCCGCTCAAATTTTCTTAAGCTACAAAAAACTAGAAAAAACAATTGGGCAAAAAATTGAGGATAAGGATTTAAACGCCATTCTCAATGCTTTGGAAATTGAAATCAACAATGTTTCTGAAACAGGAATAGCAATTACCATCCCACGCTACAGAGTTGATGTTACCCGACCTGCAGACGTCATTGAGGAGATTTTAAGAGTTTATGGCTATAATCAATTAAAAGACAGGCCACTGCTCTTTGAGGCCAATCCTGAATACCAATGGAAAAGTGTCCATAAGTTGGAAAATACAATTGCTAAACAACTTTCGAGTTTGGGTTTTTATGAAACTATAAACAATTCTTTAGCTTCTCCAGACTATGCTGCAGACTTTTACAACAGCGTAACCCTTGTAAATCCTCTTGGTCAAGAATTGTCAAAAATGAGGCAATCCCTAATTCACCAAGCTTTGGAGGTCGTTGCTTTCAACCTCAACCGTCAAAACAAAAATCTCAAGTTCTATGAGTTTGGGAATGTGTACGGAAAAAAAGAGGATAAATTTATAGAAGAAAAACGCTTAAGCCTAAGTCTCTGTGGTGCAGTATTCGAGTCCTTTTGGGGACAAAAGGAAGAAACAGACCCGTTCTTCTACTTTAAAGGCTTGCTATCAGATTTGTTTAAAACACTAGGGTATTACCAGTTTGAATTTGAGGCATTGGACAGTCCTCAGTTCGATATGGCTTTTGCCTTAATGTATAACG
Organism: uncultured Flavobacteriaceae bacterium; assembly: GCA_964583375.1. Classification (GTDB taxonomy): domain Bacteria; phylum Bacteroidota; class Bacteroidia; order Flavobacteriales; family Flavobacteriaceae; genus MS024-2A. The sequence continues at coordinate 5,319 of CAZOWC010000061.1, read as the reverse complement.
AACAAGTCTATGGAAGATTTGGCCTTATATCTGCTGAATTAAACAATCGATTCGGAATCGATCAAGATGTATACATCGCAGAATTAAATTGGGACAAGCTCACTCAAAATTCCTTTTCAAAAAATATCCAATTTGAAGAGGTTGCCAAATTCCCATCTGTACGTCGAGATTTTGCCTTACTAGTAGGTGAAGAAGTCACCTTTAATGAACTTGAAATAGTCGCTTTTAAAACTGAACGTAAAATTCTTACTGCGGTAACTCTTTTTGATGTATATGAAGGTAAAAATTTACCCCAAGGAAAAAAGTCCTACGGAATCAACTTTACCTTTCAAGATAAAAACAAGACCCTTACAGACAAGCAGGTAGACAAAATAATGGATAAGCTCCTTAAAAACTTTAAAGAAGACTTTCAGGCAGAGCTCCGCTAATTACTTCTGTACTAGAAAGCTTTTTTTAGCAATAATTATGCTATTTTTGTATAAATGAATTTGAATGATGATGTTGAAATTACTACCTAAAACAAACCTAGAAGAAGTACTGAACAAGACGCGAAGCAAAGCGCCTACTTCCCAGAACAGCCTTTCCTTTGAACAACTCATTAACGCTTTAGATATCAAAACTCAAAATAATTTTGATTTTGATCTAATAGAATCTCATAGAATTTATCATCTGGATCAAATCCGAGAAGTTTGTATTGATTATCGCTTGCGTTTCTTGGATATTAAGTATTTTAAAAATGACTTGCCGGAGAGTGCGTATCAGGCTATCAATAAAATTGAAACTGATCATGGTACAGTTCTTACTGAATTTAAAATCATGGCACCTTCTGCTCTTTTTAAATTAGAGCGTAAAGACGATCCCCTTCTTTTTGTTTCTATGGGAAATAACTATTATTACTTAGTTGACAAGTGGGGAAATGACTTGCATCCTCTTAGGAAGTTGTTGATGTGGCCTTTTAAAAATATTTGGAATCTTTTACTTTCTGTGTTGGCAGTGAGTTGGGTTGCAACAGAAATGACCCCTATGGGTTTATTCACCAAAACTCCAGACCAGGCTTCATATTGGATGTTGTACTTTTTTATGTTTAAAGCCATTGCGTCAATTGTCTTATTTTACGGTTTTGCTTTAGGTAAAAATTTTAATCCCGCTATTTGGAATAGCAAGTATAATAAATCATAACGCCCCATAACTTATGTCCCAGACCTACAAGAAATTGTTTTACGGCACCGCCATGGACGTTGCTAAACTCTGTTGTGTTCTTGACACTGTGGGGATCGTCCCAGTCGTAAAAGACCAGGCTGAATCAGCGCGTTTAGCTGGGTTTGGGACTCTTTCCACTGATAAGGAAGTATGGGTTCATCCCGATGAGTTCGAAGAAGCGAGAGAAATTGCTCTAGAACTCGGACTTTAAAATTGTTTTCATACATTTAAGGTCAAACATTGATTTAAACTTTCCCTATGCAATTTGTCATCTTTATAGCCTTCACTCTACTTGTGGGTATAGTAGCTTATCTTGCTACTAGATCAACAAATGAAAAATCCGAAGATGGATATTTTTTAGGTGGGCGTAGCCTTACAGGTCCCGTAATTGCCGCTTCATTATTATTGACCAACCTTTCTACCGAACAACTCGTAGGACTAAACGGCTCTGCATACAAGGAAGGAATATTGGTTATGGCCTGGGAGACCCTTGCGGCAATAGCAATGGTTGTGACTGCCCTCGTTTTATTACCCCGCTACCTTAAAGGTGGGCTGACTACAATTCCACAGTTCCTCGAACGGCGTTATGACACCATGACCAAGTCCATCACCTCAGGGCTTTTTTTAAGCGGGTATGTAGTCGTCTTACTTCCTATTGTGCTCTATTCGGGAGCAGTTGCATTGATTGGAATGTTTGATTTAAACACTCTTTTCCAAATGGAACAAAGTGAAACTTTAGTTTTAACTGTGTGCTCCATTGGTATTGTGGGTTCCATTTACGCTATTTTTGGTGGACTAAAAGCCGTTGCGGTTTCTGATACTGTAAATGCCATAGGCTTACTGATTGGCGGTTTAATGATTCCTGTTTTTGGTCTTATGTATATAGGAGACGGTAGTATGGCCGCTGGTATTGAAGCTTTGTATGCCAATGATCCCTCTAAATTCAAAGCTATGGGAGCTTCAAATTCTGCCATTCCATTCAGTACCCTGTTTACGGGTATGGTATTGGTACAATTGTTTTATTGGGGCACCAACCAAGCCATCATCCAAAGGGCCTTGGGTGCTAAAAATCTAGTTGAGGGGCAAAAAGGGCTTATATTCGCCGCCTTTATTAAAATTTTAGGTCCGCTAATTGTGGTCTTACCCGGACTTATTGCATTTTACATTTTTGGAGACACTTTAGATCCCAGTCAGGGAGACCAATCCTACGGGATGTTAGTCAACAAGGTCCTACCTCCTGTACTGTTAGGCTTTTTTGCAGCAGTTCTTTTTGGAGCTATTTTAAGTTCATTTAACTCTGCTTTAAACAGCTCTGTCACCCTTTTTGGATTGGATATTTATAAACAATACATCAATAAAGAGGCTTCAGAAGTTCAAGTAGTTCGAGCAGGAAAGACTTTTGGTGTCGGCTTGGCCATACTTTCTATGGTTATTGCACCATCAATTGCCAATGCCCCAGAAGGACTGTTTGGATACCTTCAGGAAATCAACGGTTGTTATACCATACCCATATTGACCATAATCCTTGTAGGCTACCTAACCAAATATGTCCCTCCTATTGCTGCTAAAATTGCTATGGGAGTCGGAGTTGTAATGTACTCTTTCAGCCAATTTTTCTTAAAAGGGTATATAGAAGTCAGGGGCGAAGAATATCCCCACTATTTACACATTATGGCCATCATCTTCTTGTTTAATATAGGGCTCATGCTCTTGATTGGAAAACTCAAACCGCGTGAGGAAGCTTATGAGCAACAATATACAAAGCAAGTGGATATTACTGAATGGAAGCCCGTACGTCTTATGGGATTTATCATCACCGTAATCGTAATCAGTACTTACTTTATCTTTACCTAAGTTAGCGGTATAGCTTTTCCCTAAGTTCTTTAATTTTAGGATCAGTCATGTACTCATCAAAGCTCATGTGCCTGTCAATCATACTGTTGGGTGTTAGCTCTACGATACGGTTGCCTATGGTCTGAGCAAAAGCATGATCACTCGTACTGCACAACAAGGTTCCTTTAAAATTCATTAAGGAATTATTAAACGCAGTAATGGATTCCAAGTCCAAGTGGTTGGTGGGTTCGTTAAGGACCAAAACATTGGCGCGTTCCATCATCATTTTAGACAACATACAGCGCACTTTTTCACCTCCCGACAAGATATTCGACGTTTTAAGTGCCTCTTCTCCACTAAAAAGCATTTTTCCTAAAAAGCCTCTCAAAAAAACTTCTTCTCGCTCTTCCTCAGTTTTGGCGTATTGACGCAGCCATTCTACTAAAGATACTGGAGATTCGAAATAATCATCGTGATCAACAGGTAAATAAGCCTGAGAAGTCGTTATTCCCCAAGAAACGCTCCCCAAATCCGCTTGAGCCTCTCCCATAAGGATATTGTAAAAAGCTTCTAAAGCTCGTGTATCCTTTGAATGGACAATTACCTTATCTCCTTTGGCTAAGTTAAGGTTTACGTTTTTAAACAGGCTTGCTCCGTCGAGTGAAGCAGAGAGTTGTTCGATGTTTAAAATTTGATCACCAGCCTCCCGTTCTTGCTCAAAAATAAGAGCAGGATACCTTCGGATTGAAGGCTTAATTTCTTCAATGTCCAATTTATCAATCATCTTCTTACGTGAAGTCGCTTGTTTGGACTTTGCAACATTGGCAGAAAAACGGGCAATAAACTCTTGCAACTCTTTCTTTTTCTCCTCTGATTTTTTGTTTTGCTGGGCTCTTTGGCGTGCAGCTAACTGACTGGATTCATACCAAAACGTATAATTCCCCGAAAAGTGATTGATTTTTCCAAAATCAATATCTGAGATGTGTGTGCAAACCGCATCGAGAAAGTGTCGATCATGAGAAACTACAATCACTGTATTGTCGTAGTTAGCAAGGAAACTCTCTAGCCACATGATGGTGTCGTAATCCAAATCATTCGTAGGTTCATCCATAATGAGTACATCAGGATTTCCAAAAAGGGCTTGAGCAAGTAATACACGCACCTTTTGCTTGCCGTCCAGCTCGTTCATTAATTTGTAATGCAAGTCCTCAGTAATCTCTAAGTTAGATAGTAGGGCAGCCGCCTCGCTTTCTGCATTCCATCCATTCATTTCTTCGTATTCCAATTGGAGAACGCCTACACGCTCACCATCAGCGTCAGAAAAATCTTCTCTAGAATAAAGAGCATCCATTTCTGTTTTGACGTCAAACAAAGTCTTGTTTCCTCTTAATACAGTTTCAAGCACAGGGTATTCGTTACAAGCGTTGTGGTTTTGCTCTAAAACAGAAAGTCGCTTACCAGGCTCTAAGTGAACACTCCCAGAGTTGGCGTCTTGTTTACCAGAAATGATTTTTAAAAAAGTAGATTTTCCAGCACCATTTGCCCCAATGATACCGTAGCAATTTCCAGGTGTAAAGCTCACATTGACTTCATCGAATAAGATGCGTTTTCCAAATTGTACAGAAAGATTCGAAACCGATAGCATAATTTTATTTTTAAGCTGCAAACTTACACAAAACCTTGGGAGGGATTTAACGTCTTCCCATTTTTTTAAATGTTAAAAATTGTACTTTTGAGGCATGAAAAGAGTTGGTTTTTTAGGACTGGTTTTATCCTTATTTGTTTTTTCTTGTACTGGAAAAGAAGATAACAACAAACGCGTATTTATTGCCGGGCATATCATCAATCCATCCTCAAGAACAGTGACCTTATATGAAGGAAATAAAATTGTTGACATGTTTGAGCTGGACGAACAACTGCGTTTTCAAAAATATTATGACTCTTTGTCCAATGGTATTTTTAAACTCGAACACCTGCCGGAATATCAATCTTTACTATTAGAACAAGGTGACAGCCTTTGGGTGCGAATCAATGCCGCCACATTCAACGAATCCGTTGTCTATTCCGGAAAGGGCGCCTCTAAAAATAATTTTTTGATGGAACTCTTCCTCAGACAAGAAAAGGAAAACCAATTTTTATCATCAAAATACGCCAGTGATCAAAAAATATTTAGTCGTTTATTAGACTCCATGCTTTTGGAAAAAAAAGAGCTTTGGATCGGTATGGACTCTCTAAATACCCTCTCGCCTATTGCTCAAAAAGTGACACAGGCAGCTTATATCTACC
>CAZOWC010000060.1:0-7139 GCA_964583375.1 uncultured Flavobacteriaceae bacterium | reverse complement strand
TTACAAATTAATGCAATTAAATTGAATCCAAAAAATCCATTTACATGGGCAAGTGGATGGCAATCTCCAATTTATTGTGACAACAGAGTAGCGCTTTCGTATCCAGAAATTAGGACCAATCTCTGTCAGTGGATTTCAAGCGAAATTAGATCAAATTACGATTCAGATGTGATTATTGCTGGAGTTGCCACTGGTGCTATTGGCCTTGGGATGTTGGTCGCTCAGGAGCTGGGACTTCCTTTTATCTATGTGCGTCCTGAACCCAAAAAGCACGGTCGAAAAAATCAAATTGAAGGTAAATTAGATCCTGGACAAAAGGTTGTTGTCATTGAAGATTTGATCAGTACCGGAAAAAGCAGCCTTAATGCAGTATACGCATTAAGAGAAGCCAAGAGTGAAGTTCTTGGGATGTTGGCATTGTTTACTTATGGCTTTCCTAAAGCAGCTTCTGCGTTTGAAGAAGCAAATGTAAAATTACAAACCCTCTGTGATTTCCCAAAACTTTTGAACGTCGCACTATCTTGTAATAAAATTACAGAAACAGAATCTCAGAATTTGAGTGAATGGCGAAAAGATCCTGTCAACTGGACACCATGATTTATTTATGAGTGTATATCATCCTAGCGTCGGCTAATACCAACTCTTTTTTTTTCTCATTTTCAAAACCTGAAATCACTAGCCCGCCCCGTTTTGTAACTTCTAGAGGAATGGCTTCAAAAACACCTTCTATTCCTTTAAATTTTGAGGGTTTACCTTTTCTCCATAAAAAGGAATTAAATGCATCTAGGTTAACATCTTGATGTTTTGTTAGATTTAAAAATTCATTATGTTCAAGAGAATGAATTAAGGCTTCAAGCACATTTTCAATATTCCATTTCTTCTTAGTCAGACTAGAAAGTGAAGCTGCATGAGGAAATTTTGAAAAATCAAGCTGATTGACATTCAATCCAAAACCAAGAATGCTGTTGGTCAGTTTATTGTTTTTAAATGTGTTCTCTATTAAGATCCCTCCAATTTTTTTGTTGCATGACAAAATGTCGTTCGGCCATTTAATATTTAATTCAGGGACTGAGAGCAACTTTAAAGCGCTAACTATAGCTGTTGCAAAAGCTGAACTAATTGAAAATGGCAGTTCGGGGCTGTACTCTCCAAAAGCCCTATAAATGCTAACTGAAAGACTGTTGCCTGCTTCGGATTCCCAAACTTTATCGCTTTGCCCCCTTCCCGCAGTTTGATACGTGGTCCAAACCAAATCACCGTCATTACATTTGCCCTCTAATCGCCTTTGCTTTAAATAATCATTGGTTGAAGTAGTGGCATTAAGTTTGATTAGATTAAAATAGCCCATAGAATAGGTGAATTGCGATTCAAAAAGTAATAAATTTGCAGAAAACAGAGGGACTTAATGGCAAATAAAAAAGAAAGGGAAATACAACTGGTCGACGAAATCATTCTTGGAATTGAAAATGTAAAAGGAGAAAATATACATCAGTTGGACTTGAGAGAACTGGACAACAACCCTTGTGATTTTTTTATTTTATGCTGTGGAAACTCAAATACGCAGGTATCAGCTATAGTTAAATCTGTTCAAAAAACTGTTAGTAAAGCATTGCATGAAAAACCCTTCCATACAGAAGGACTTGACAATGCAGAGTGGGTACTTATAGATTATGTAAGTGTAGTCGTTCACGTTTTTCAAAGTCAAATTCGTAATTATTACAATATTGAAGAACTTTGGGGAGATGCGAAAAGTACTCAAATCGCTTCAAACTACTAAAAAAAGCTATGAAAGAAGATAAAAAACCACAAGCACCTAAATTCAATATCTATTGGCTCTATGGAGCAATTATATTTGCTCTTTTAGGAATGAGTCTTTTCGGAGGAAGTGACTCATGGCAATCGGTCAGTAAAACCAACATCTCTAATTTTGAAAAATATCTCAACGCAGGTGATGTTAGTGAGGTGGTGGTTGTCAGAAATAAGAGTAGTGTGCGCGTAACCCTTAATCAAGAAGCCTTAGGGAAAAGCGAACACCAACCCGCAAATTCCAAAAACATCTTTGGTCAAGAGAATTCACGCGGACCTCATTATCAATTTGAAGTTGGGAGTTTGGAACTCTTTGAAGAAAAACTTGAGAAAGCACGTGAGCAAGGAATCGTTTTTCGTCTCGAATTTATAACAGTTGAAAACCGTTGGGTCGATGCACTAATTGGGTTTTTACCAATCATTATTATTATAGGTGTTTGGATCTTTCTTATGCGACGTATGTCTGGAGGAGGAGCTGGCGGGCCTGGAGGACAAATCTTTAACATTGGGAAATCTAAAGCAAAACTTTTTGATAAAAATACAGATGTCAAAACTACCTTTAAAGATGTAGCTGGACTGGAAGGCGCTAAAGAGGAGGTCCAAGAAATTGTTGATTTTCTTAGAAATCCAAAAAAATATACTGTTTTGGGGGGTAAGATTCCAAAAGGAGCACTTCTTGTTGGCTCTCCGGGAACAGGAAAGACGCTCTTAGCTAAGGCTGTTGCAGGCGAAGCAAAAGCTCCTTTTTTCTCTCTATCTGGATCTGACTTTGTAGAAATGTTTGTAGGAGTAGGTGCCTCAAGAGTAAGAGACTTATTCAAACAAGCTAAAGACAAATCGCCGTCCATCATTTTTATTGATGAAATTGATGCTATAGGACGAGCGAGAGGGAAAAGCAATATCACAGGTTCAAATGATGAAAGGGAAAACACCCTTAACCAACTGCTAACTGAAATGGATGGGTTTGGCACGGACACCAATGTAATTGTTATAGCTGCCACCAATAGAGCAGATGTACTGGACAAAGCACTAATGCGTGCAGGTAGATTCGATCGCCAAATTTATGTTGACCTACCCGACCTAAACGAGCGCAAAGAGATTTTTAAGGTGCATTTGAAGCCTATCAAAGTAATCAAAACCTTAGATATAGATTTTCTAGCCAAACAAACTCCAGGATTCTCTGGTGCAGATATAGCCAATATATGTAACGAGGCTGCATTGATCGCTGCTAGAAAAAATAAAAAATCCGTTGGTAAACAAGATTTCCTAGATGCTGTAGATCGTATCATTGGAGGATTAGAAAAGAAGAACAAAATTATTACTCCTGAAGAAAAGAAAACCATTGCTTTCCACGAAGCTGGCCACGCTATCATCAGTTGGTTACTCGAACATGCTGCACCTTTAGTTAAGGTAACTATCGTTCCCAGAGGGCAGTCCCTTGGAGCTGCATGGTATTTACCTGAAGAAAGACAAATCGTAAGAACAGAACAAATGCTTGATGAAATGTGCGCAGCACTTGGTGGAAGAGCAGCAGAAAAAGTCATGTTTGATAAAATTTCAACTGGTGCGCTTAGTGACTTAGAGAAAGTCACCCGTCAAGCAAGAGCCATGGTTTCCGTATACGGACTGAACGATACACTTGGTAATATTACGTATTACGATTCCAGCGGACAAGCAGAATACAACTTTACCAAGCCATATTCTGAGGAGACGGCACGTAAAATCGATCACGAAATATCTGAAATAATCGAAAAACAATACGAGAGAGCAATCTCATTACTAGCAACTTCCAAAGACAAATTAATTCAATTAGCAGATAGACTTTTAGAAAAAGAAGTTATTTTTAAAGACGATTTAGAAAACATATTGGGTAAAAGACCCTACATGTCTAACGAAGAAAAAATCGAAGATACTACGAAGGCTGATTGATTGAAACACTATGGGAATTTGGGACAAGTTTTTTGGTAAAAGCAAAACGCAAAAGCCCAAAAAGAGTCCTTTTTTACCTACTGAGGAAGACCCCTTAGACATCGGATTTGCTAAAAATTTTACCCGTAAAGGAGGGCGATTTCTTTACATCGAATCCAAAGATATACTGCTGATTAATTTTAAAGAAATTTGTGTGGAAAACAATTGGGAACCTCAACAGATACTCAGTTTAAATCAAACAAACTCAAACTTATTTTTCGCCAGCTATGTAAATGAAACTTCTGGGAGTCTTAAAGCCTACAAGGCGGCAATAATCGATTGTGAATACCTTATTTCTAATACAGGAAAAATTTTATTAAGTGAAAATCAGATCAGACATTTTAAACTTTCCGATTTGCCTGAAACAATTATTGTAAAAGCCCGTATGGATCAATTGGTAAGAGACGTCAGCCAGGGTATGACTCTTCTGAAGAACAAATACCCCAAGACCATTCCAACAAATATCACCACTCTTAATATTAAATCTGATTCCGAAGAAGCTGAGAAAGCAGTTGCCACGTCTACCACCAATTCAAAAAGCATATATTTGCTTTTTGAAGACAAATGAATTTATGCTCACGATTTCAAATCACCCCCATTTTTCCCAACTCAATCCTTGGTTCCATTTTCTGTGCAAAGTGAAAATAAATCGGCATGAGAGAACTACTCGTTAGGACTGTTTCCGGCTTACTTTACGTGGCTCTGATTGTGTTTTCGGCTTGCTGGTCTCAGCTGTCATTTTTAATAGTACTATTTGTCTTTTTAACCTTGGCTCTAGTTGAGTTTCAAAAGCTTATAAATCATAAAAGTCCTGTGTCTTTTTTACTTTTTGGATTACTGACCTATCAGTTTTATAATCAAAATGTGCATCCAACTTTACATTACGGTCTGTTAATTTTAACTTTATTGACAAGTTTGTATTTAACATACTGCCTCTTTAAGAAAATAAACTATCCTTCAGCTCCTTTTCAAAGAAGCTTACTTACTTTCTTTTACCTTATTGGTTCTGCCTATTTTATCTTTGCTACTACTTCACCATCCAGTACCGATAAAAATCTGATTACTATTATCATGTTCATACTAATCTGGACAAATAACAGTTTTGCCTATGCCTTTGGAAAACGTAGAGGAAAAACATTACTCTTTCCTTCAATTTCACCCAAGAAAACTTGGGAAGGTTTTTGGGGCGGAGGCTTGAGCTGTTTGGCAATTAGCATTCTATTGATACTGTTCGATACCGGATTAGAAAAATGGATCTTCCCTTTACTCGCAATTGTTATTGTACTTTCGGCAACTATAGGTGACCTTATACAATCTAAATTTAAAAGAGAGGCCCAAGTCAAAGACAGTGGTTCGCTGATCCCCGGACACGGAGGCTTTTTTGATCGTATGGACAGTGTACTTTATACTGCTCCTTTTGTTTATCTTGTTTTTAAAATATCGGAATATGTTTCATAAAGAAGGGCACCGAATTATCATGAATACCTTTATTATTGTAGCGGTTATTGCACTATTGGCTGAATATAAAATCTCAGTAGAATGGGTTAAAGTGCTAGTTCAAGTAGCAGCCTTAATTCTATTGGTCCTAGTACTGCAGTTTTTTAGAAACCCAAAACGGGTTACACCTAAAAACGACAACCACCTCATCGCACCTGTTGACGGTAAAGTTGTAATTGTAGAGGAAGTTTATGAAAAGGAATATTTTAAAGACAAACGATTGCAAGTTTCCATTTTTATGTCACCGTTGAATGTTCATGTAACTCGCTATACCATGAGCGGAGTAGTAAACTTTAGCAAATACCACCCAGGAAAATATTTAGTGGCTTGGCATCCCAAATCATCCGAACTCAACGAACGAACCACCATTGTTTTGGAAAACAAAACCTTTGGAGAAGTACTTTACCGTCAAATTGCAGGAGCGGTAGCGAGAAGGATAGTCAATTACGCAGAAGAAGGAACTCAGGTCACTCAAGGTGAGAATGCTGGATTCATCAAATTTGGCTCTCGAGTAGATCTGTTTTTACCCCTTGATACTCCACTAGACGTAAAAGTAAACGATATGGTTAAAGGAGGTGTCCAAACTATTGCTCACTTGCCTTAAAGCAGTGCTAAATTCTTTTCTAGAAGTACTATTTTTTCTTTAGCATCTGCGGCTTTTTTACGCTCTAAGGCAATTACTTTTTCAGGTGCATTAGCTACAAAGCGCTCATTAGACAACTTCTTTTCTACCGAAGCCAAAAAGCCTCGTGTATAGTTTAGCTCTAAAGTTAATTTTTCCTTTTCAGCTTCAGGATCTTCAGCTGCGTCTGTAGGAATAAAAAGTTCCAAATTATTTATTCTAAAACTTCCTCCCACCAATTCCTCTGGTGGAGAAGTAAAGTTGATCGCTGTTAGTCCGCCCAATTTTACAATACTGGATTCAAAACTAAAGTCTGTTGCCTCTGTATTGATGTATAGACTGATGCTTTCTTTATAAGAAATATTTTTTTCATTTCTAAAGTTGCGTATTCCGACTATAATTTGCTGTGCCAGTTCAAAATCAGCTATAAGTTTTTGATCAAACTTTTTAGTCTTAGGCCAGGCAGAAATCGTGAGCGCCTCATCGGTTTTACGATCCTTGATAAAATGCCATAATTCTTCAGTAAGAAAGGGCATAAAAGGATGCAGTATTCTTAGATTTTTCTCAAATAGGGCAATAATCTCAGTATAAGTTTGCTGATCTACAGGCTGACCGTAGTCTGGCTTAACCAACTCTAACAACCAAGAGCAGAAATCGTCCCAAAGTAACTTATAGATGGACATTAAGGCATCTGAAATTCTATATTTTTCAAAATTTTCATCAACCCATCCAAGTGTTTTTTCAAAATGATTTGCATACCATTGAAGTGCTTCATTGGCAACTTTTGGCTGCGGCAAGTCCTCTTTAATTTCCCAACCCTCAATCAATCGGTAGGCGTTCCAGATTTTATTGGCAAAATTTTTCCCTTGTTGGCAGAGCGTTTCATCAAAAAGTATATCATTTCCTGCAGCTGAACTGAGCATCAATCCCACTCGAACTGCATCCGCACCGTAGTCATCAATTAGCTTTAATGCGTCTGGAGAATTTCCCAACTGTTTGGACATTTTACGTCCTTTTTTATCTCTTACAAGTCCTGTAAGATAAACCTTAGAAAAGGGTTTTTCGTCACGGAACGCATAGCCTGATATGATCATTCGAGCAACCCAAAAGAATAAAATATCCGGGCCGGTTACCAAATCTTGAGTGGGGTAATAATATTCAATCTCCTTATTTTGAGGGTTTCGAATCCCATCAAAAACAGATATTGGCCATAGCCAGGAAGAAAACCAAGTGTCTAATACATCTT
>CAZOWC010000059.1:0-7419 GCA_964583375.1 uncultured Flavobacteriaceae bacterium | reverse complement strand
TCAAGATTGTGGGGTAATGGGTTTTTACCTTCTCAACACCAGGGAGTTCAATTTCGGTCCGGTAAAGACCCCGTTCTTTATCTTGACAACCCCCCTGGAGTAACCCAAGACAACATAAAAATACAGTTAGAACACCTGAAAGAATTGCAAAAACTACAACATCAAGATGTCGGAGATCCCGAAATTCTCTCAAGAATGAAACAATACGAAATGGCATTTAGAATGCAAACTTCAGTGCCAGAAGTAATGGATGTTAATGACGAACCCGATTACATTTTCGATCTATATGGGGAGGACAGTAAAACCCCAGGAACTTTTGCAGCAAATTGTTTATTGGCTCGAAAACTCATTGAAAAAGACGTCAAATTCGTTCAGCTTTACCATCAAGGATGGGATATGCACGGAGACTTACCCAATCAGATGAGAATTCAGTGTAAAGATACCGATAAAGCGACAGCAGCCTTGATTCAAGACCTCAAACAAAGGGGCTTGTTAGACGATACTCTGGTGATTTGGGGGGGTGAATTCGGAAGAACAAATTACTCTCAAGGCCTGCTTACTCCAGAAAGTTTTGGAAGAGACCATCATCCCCGCTGTTTTACACTATTTATGGCTGGCGCCGGAATTAAAAAAGGAATCACTCTTGGTGCAACCGATGAGTTTGGATACAATATCACTGAAAACCCTGTTCATGTTCATGATTTTCAAGCAACACTAATGCATCTGCTTGGAATAAATCACGAAAAACTCACCTTTAAATTTCAAGGTAGGCGCTACAGACTCACCGATGTTCATGGAAAAGTTGTTCAGGAAATATTAAGTTAAAGATCAGCCTAATGAAAAAAACTAGAAGAGCATTTATTCAAAAATCAGCTGTTGCTGCAGCCAGTTTAACAACAGTAGCCCCTTTTCAAAACATCTTTATCCAAACAAAAAAAATAGTGGAAGAAAATCCAATTGTCGGTCATGGAGATTTTAAGTATCGAGTGGATAAGGAATGGGGAATACAAGACCCTACTCAATTCCCGGTAAACGATTGTCATGAAATGATTCTTGATAAAAAGAACAGAATCTTTATGACAACTACCCACCCAAAAAACAATATTTTGGTTTACGATCGTTCAGGGAAAATTTTAGATGCCTGGGGTACTGACTATCCTGGAGCGCATGGGCTCACGCTATCAACAGAAGGTGAAGAAGAGTTTTTGTTTATTACGGATCCCGATACTCACAAGGTTTGTAAAACTACTCTAGATGGAAAAAAACTACTTCAATTTTTTACACCTAAAGAAATTGAAGATTACAAAGAAGACTCTCAATTTAAGCCGACTGAAACTGCTATTGCTCCCAATGGGGATATCTATATTGCTGACGGCTATGGTTTAGATTTTATCATTCAATACGATTCAAAAGGAAATTACATTCGTCATTTTGGAGGAAAGGGAAGTGCTGATGAAAAATTTGATTGCTGTCATGGAATTACTCTGGATACTAGAAAAGGAATGCAACCTAGTTTATTGATTACTTCTAGAACCGCAAATTGTTTTAAGCGTTTTACCCTTGACGGCAACTATGTAGAAACTATATCCCTCCCCTCATGCTATATCTGCAGACCCGTTCTTAAAGATGATATGCTTTACTTTGCTGTCATAGTAACCAAAGACTGGGGGACTTATGACGGTATGCTCGCTGTACTGGATCAAAACAATCGTGTAGTCTCAATGCCCGGAGGGAATTCCCCAACCTTCAAAAATGGAATACTCGAAACGCCTGTTTATGATCGGAAAACATTTTTAAACCCTCACGACGTTTGTATAGATGATGATGAAAATATCTATGTGCCCCAATGGAATTCTGGTAAAACCTATCCAGTCAAACTTCGTCGTGTTTAAAGATGCTTTTACTTGAATTTAGTTCGTTTATTGGTAGGTTCCACCCATTGATGGTACATCTCCCTATTGGGTTTCTGATTCTAGCACTACTTTTCGATTTCCCTGCCATTCGAAGTAGAATGAATAATACCTCTTTGCTTTGGTTTTTTTCTTTTATTTCCTCTGTCCTAGCAATTGTTCTCGGTCTGTTATTGTCCAATAGTGGACATTATATTGAAGCCCAACTTTCACTTCATCAATGGTCAGGAATACTATTAACCGTTCTTTGTGGATTGGGTTGGATGATGCGATCTTCCTCTTTCAATATTCCTGATTTTAAAAAACTAAACAATCTGTTGGTCATATTCGCACTATTGTTCGTTGGTCATAACGGAGGTTCATTAACTCATGGAGAAAATTACCTTTACGAAGGTGCTCCAGAATGGATTAAAGCACAACTTATCGATGAGGAAATTGAGCGAAATTTTACAGATGTTTCTCTAGATAGTATCTATGCTTATAAGGATTTAGTGCAACCCTTGTTTGAAAGAAAATGTACCTCATGCCACAACGATAAAATTCAAAGAGGAGGACTCAATATGACTACGGCAGTAGGATTATTTACAGGAGGTAGTAGCGGTAAAGCAATTGTACAAAAAGACTTAAATAAAAGTTTAGTTTACAATCGGATTATCAAAGAACAGTCAGATAAAAGGTTTATGCCCCCCGCAGGCATTCCACTAACCTACGCTGAAATTCGATTGATTGAATGGTGGATCTTAGAAGGAGCAAAAATTGACAAACCGCTTTCAGAGCAGGGTTTAAGTTCAGATATCCAGCATTTACTACTCAAACACTACGGTCTTGATTCAAGAGAGAAGCCTTGGTATGAAAAAGTAAGCTTAAAACCCCTTTCTGAGCAAGACTATTCCCGTCTTGAAAAACAGCAATTGAGTTGGCGAAAACTATCAGCAGATAATTCTTTACTTGACATTCGTTTTCAAGGAAAAGCCATAACTGAAGAGACTATATCTGTTTTGGCTGACTACGCTTCCTATATCACTTGGCTAAATTTAAGCGAAGCAAATGTCCAAAACAGTGCATTAGATGCTATTGCACAAATGGAAAATCTCACGAGATTATATCTTCAAAAAAACGACTTATCGGATACAAATTTGGATCTATTGAGTTCTCTCAATCATCTTGAAATTTTGAACCTCCACAGCACTCAGGTTGATAAGCAAATATTTGATATTGCCAAACAACTCCCCGCTTTAAAAAAATTGTATTTGTGGAATACCGCTGTAAGTAGTAATCAAATCATGAGTCAACAAGCTTTATTTCCAGACACCGACTTAGTTGGAGGTCTAGAATAACGAAACCCTTCCCTTTTCGGGAATTGCAAACTGTCGCAGGTAAATTGTATTGCCCCACTGCGTTCGTTCTTTTTTAATTTGAGCAACCACCTCAGCAGGATACTGGCTTTTGTGGCACAATAATGCCTTATAAGCTTGATTATAATGCGCCTCTGAAAAAGAGATTCGAGTCGTTAAATAGCTTGGATCTTGACCTCTTAGCGTCTTTGCTTTGGATGAGGGCAATAAATCTTTAGGAATTCCAAAATAAAACAAATCCATCGGTTGATCCCAAAGTTGAGAAACAAAAATCTGAGTTACAGAGGCACCTACTAAGCGGTGATCCATATGGGTGGTTGCACCATCAGGACCCCAAGTAATAATAGCATCAGGAGCTGTATCAGTTATGATTTCTTTAAGTTCTAAAATCAAACTCTGTACATGAGGAATATGTCCGTCAAATCCTTCGGCTGCTCTCAGTTGGTCATGATAGTCAAGATGAATTAAGTTAACTCCTAAAGCTTCTGCGGCACATTGCATCTCAGCCCTGCGTATGACAGCCAATCTATCACCAGCCTCATAGTCTGTGTATTCATTTACACCCAAACGACCGTCTGTAGCGATAACTAAAGTAACTTCTACGCCTTCTTCAACTGATTTTACTAAAAGAGGGCCTATTGATTGTTCGTCATCTGGATGTGCAAAAATTGCTAATAGCTTTTTTGGCCGTGCTTGGGCATCCATAGAAAGTACAAAAAAACAACTAATGACAGTTAGCGTGGCTTTAATTCTATTCATTCTAATTGAGTATTTAATTAGTATATTGAGTTTTAATTCAACAGTCAATATACAAAAAGTATGTCTCTAAAATCCTTACCCTTGTATCAATTGTTGTTCCTTGGGTTACTTCTATTGAGCTTTAATAAATCATATTCCACAAACGTACAACTGTCACAAACAAATGAAGAAAAACCTCTTCGTGTAGGCATTATAGGATTAGTTCACGATCATGTGCACTGGATTTTTAATCGGAAGGGGGATGATGTAGTCGTGGTCGGAATAGTTGAAACCAACCAAAAAGCGATAGCTAAATATCAAAAGCGATATAACCTTCCCGATTCGCTGTTTTTTAGCAGTTATAAAAGTCTGTTCCAAAAAGCAAAACCTGAAGCAGTATCCGCTTTTAATCAAACTAACAGACACCTTGAGGTTGTAGAATTTTTTGCCCCTCTTAAAATTCCCATCATGGTAGAAAAGCCTTTGGCAACGAATTATGAGGAAGCAAAAAAAATTGAAACCCTGCATCAAAAATACCAAACTCCTATCCTTACAAATTATGAGACTTCTTGGTATGAAAGTACTTATGAAACAAAAAAAATGGTCGATAATGATCTGCTAGGCGGCTTGACGAAAATGGTCTTCAATACAGGTCACCCTGGCCCTCAAGAAATCGGCTGTTCTCCGGAATTTTTAGAATGGTTGACCGACCCGGTTCAAAATGGAGGTGGAGCTTTGACTGACTTTGGATGTTATGGTGCGAACATTGCAACTTGGTTTTTAGAAGGACAATCCCCTCTAAGGATCAGTTGTATTGCCAAGCAAACAAAACCAGACCGCTATCCCGATGTGGATGATGACACCACAATTGTTTTGGAATATCCTAAACAACAGGTTCTTATTCAGGCCTCTTGGAACTGGTCCCACAATAGAAAAGACATGCAAGTCTATGGTTCAAACGGTTATATAGATGCCAAAACCAGTAGGGAAATGATCGTATTAGAAAATGAAAAAAAGGGATCCTATACCCATAAGCCCCCCTCGATTGCCTCCAACCAAAAAGATCCTTTTAGACTCCTTCTTGAAGTAACTAAATACAATAAAAAACTTCCTCCCTTTAGTCTGTATAGTCTTGAAAATAATGTGATTGTTTCTAAAATATTGAGCCTCGCAAAAAAAGCTGCTGAAACAAATCAAACACTGAATTGGAATGCTCTTTAATACTCAAATTTCAATCGAATTTATAACTTTACGATGTGTCTAAAATTATTATTGTAATGGGTGTGAGTGGATGTGGAAAAACCACCTTGGGGAAAGCCTTAGCATCCACTTACAATTACACTTTTTTAGAGGGAGATGACTTTCATTCTAAAGAAAACATAAAGAAAATGAATAATGGAATTCCACTAAACGACACAGATCGCTTCCCTTGGTTAAAGCAAATCAATGCCTGCCTGAAAAATCATTTAGGAACTAACACTGTCTTAGCTTGTTCAGCCTTAAAAAAGAGGTACAGACAGCTCTTGAGTAATGATTTACCTCATGATTCAATTCTTTGGGTGTATCTGGATACTGTTATTACTGTCTTGCAAAAGCGAATGGAAGAGCGTACTCATTTTATGCCCCCTGGCTTACTACAAAGTCAATTGGATACCCTAGAAGCTCCAAAAGAAAGCATCAAACTGAACAGTAGCCTGCCTGTCAGACAAATGATTAAACAACTAAAACCCTATCTCAATGAACACTAAAATGCAATGGGGGATTGCCGGAATGGGAGTCATGGGAACCAGTCTAAGTAGAAATTTTTCTCAAAATGAAATCTCTCTAGCCTTATTTAACAGACGTGTAGAAGGAAAGGAAGAAGATGTTGCAATGAAAAAAAAGCAACTTTACTCTGAACTTAATCAAGCCCAAGCCTTTGAGGAATTAAAGGACTTTGTTTCCGCCCTTGAGCAGCCACGAAAAATATTTATTATGCTGCCCGCAGGAAAAGCTACAAGCCATTTTTTTGAACAGTTGATCCCCTTGCTTTCAAAAGGAGACATTGTCATAGACGGAGGTAATGCGCATTATAAAGAAACTGAGAAGCGAGCAAAAAGGCTAGACGACGAAGGCATTTTATTTTTGGGTGTTGGTGTGTCCGGAGGGGAGGAAGGTGCTTTAAAAGGACCTTCCCTAATGGTTGGAGGTGATCATACCGCCTATGAAATTGTAAAGGAGGACTTATTTAAAATCGCTGCAAAAAAAAGGAACAAAATTCCTTGTTGTGCCTATTTTGGAACAGGTGGTTCAGGGCACTTTGTCAAAATGATACACAATGGAATTGAATATGCTGAAATGCAGTTGCTAGCTGAACTATACGCCCTTGCAAGCTGCACTATGTCACATGATGAGATTCAAAAAACTCTAAGTCAATGGAACGCAACTAAAAGTAAAAGTTACCTTTTAGAGATTACCGCATCGCTATTAAAATATCGAGAAGGTGAGACTCCTTTTATTGAATTAATTCGAGATCAGGCTTCCAACAAAGGAACAGGAGCATGGGCAACAGCTTCAGCTACAGCCCTAGGCTATCCAAATTCGCTTATGGCAGCGGCACTCCATGCGCGTTATCTCTCCTTTTTTAAAAAAGAGCGTGTTCATTTTTCAAAACATTTTGACAACCCCAAATCAACTGTTAAAATTTCCTCCGCAATACTTAAAAACGCTTACGACCTATCCCGATGGATTAACCATCATCAAGGGTTTGAAATGCTCACCCTAGCTGCAAAAGAATACAAATGGACATTGGATTTAAGTCAAGTCGCCTCCGTCTGGGCTGAGGGCTGTATTATTAAGTCCGATCTTATGAATGATTGCATTAAACTTTTGCAAGACAATACTATGCTGCTTTTAAGTGAGGGTTTTAAAGAGCATTTAAACGATGGAAAAGAGAATTTGAAAGAACTACTTCAGCGAGCGGTAACAAATGAAATTCCTATCCCCTGTATGCAAAGTGCTTGGACGTATTTCGCTGCATTAAAAACTCAGAATAGTAGTGCAAATATTATTCAGGCTCAACGTGATTATTTTGGAGCACATGGCTTCTTAAGAACCGATAATGACCTTCAAGATTTAGTACACGGGCCTTGGTGTTCTTAATCAATCCTACCTACAGGACGAACCTCTGAACCTTTTATTCCAGTTAATCGATCTCCTAATACCCCACGAACTGAATCTGCAATTTTAGATATTTTATCAACCCTTTCTGGATGGGCCACTGCAAGATTAACTTGTTCTTCTGGATCTTGACTTAAATCATACAACTCGGCTTCGCTAATTTTATTCATGTCATACTGTACAGGAAATCCATCATTGGTTCCTTGACGTCCGTTTAAACTTCGATAGGTATGGGGAACGTATAATTTCCAGTCCTT